>NZ_JBHVIV010000023.1:0-101478 GCF_042799475.1 Kitasatospora sp. NPDC057692
CAGCACCACCGCATCACCCACGCCCTCCACGCCCTCGCCCGCGGCGCCCACCTCCCCCTCCTCCTCCGCGGCACCCCCGCCGAATAGCCGCAGCGGCACCCCCGCAGGGAAAGGAGCCGGTCCCTGCCGCCCTTCCCGCCCCGGGGCGGCAGGGACCTCCGTCCGCTCGGACCGGCTCAGAACAGCGCCACCAACTCCGTCCGCGAGGCGATCCCCAACTTCGGGTACGCCTTGTACAGGTGGTGCCCGACCGTCCTCGGGCTCAGGAACAGCTGCGCCGCGATGTCCCGGTTGCTGAGCCCCTGCGCCGCCAGCCTCGCGATCTGCAGCTCCTGCGGGGTGAGCACCATCAGCACCCCCGCCGCGGCGGCCACCGGGGTCGGGGCGGCGGTGCCGGTGGCGGTCAGCTCCGTCCGGGCGCGCTCCGCCCACGGCGCGGCGCCCACCCGCTCGAAGGTCTCCAGCGCGGCACCCAGATAGGGCCGGGCGTCCGTCCGCCGCCGCTCGCGCCGCAGCCACTCCCCGTACAGCAGCGCCGTGCGCGCCTGTTCGAACGGGCGGTGCGTGCCCTCGTGCAGGTCGAGGGCCGCCCGGTACGCCGACTCGGCCAGCTCCGCCGGCCCCAGCAGCGCCTGGCAGCGCAACCGCAGCGCCTCCGCCCAGGGCGTCCCCGCCGCGCCCGCCCAGCGCGCGAAGCGCTCGTACGGCTCCGCCGCCCGCTCCGGCTCGCCCAGTCGGACGGCCGCCTCGACGAGGTCCGGCACCGCCCGGGTCGCGCCGATGTGGTGCCGGTGGGGCCCGGTGGTGAGCGTGTGCAGCCGGTCGGCGGCGGCTGCGGCGCGGCCCCGGCCGAGGTCCAGCAGCGCGAGCGCCCACTGCGCCCAGGGCAAGCCGGCGGCGGAGGCGGACGAGCCGGGCGCCAGGGCCTGCGCGGCGAGGTCGGTGCACCGCGCGTCGTCCCCGGCCAGGGCCGCCAGGCAGGCCAGGACGGCGCCGAGCTGGCTGGTCCACTGGTGCTGGCCGGTGTCGCGGGCGAGCGCGTACCCCTCCGCCGCCGTGATCTCGGCGTCGCGGTGCCGGCCGTGGAACAACTCGGCCTCGGCGAGGAAGAACTGGAGCGTGGGCAGCACCCCGACCGCCCCCTTGGCCCGCGCCTCGGCGGCGAGTTCGGCGGCCAGCTCCAGCGTCTCGTGGTCCCGCCCGAGGACGAGGGCCGCGCCGCACAGCTGCACCAGGTCGACCGGGCTCTCCGCCCCCGCCCGGCGCGCCGCCCCGGCGGTCGCGCGGACGTCGGGCACGGGGCCGGCGGGACGCCCCAGAGCGGGCAGTACGGCGGCCGGCAGGTCTCGGGCCAGCGGGGCGAGTGGTTCCTCGGGGCCGAGCGGGAGGGCGGCCAACCGGTCCAGCACGGTGGCCACCGGCTCCTCACCGACGTACCAGGCGGCGTGGAAGGCCTGGAGCAGCATCCGTGCGGCGTGCGCGGGCTCGATGTCGGTGGCGGCGGCGTCCAGCAGCAGCCGGTACGCGGCCGGGTAGGCGCCGCGCCAGAAGTGCGCGACCGCCCGGACCTGATCGAGCAGGGCGTGCGCGAAGACGCTGTCGGTGCGCGCCCCGGCCCGGTCGGCGAGCGCCTCGGCCTGCGCCAACTTGCCTTCCTCGGTGGCCGCTTCGGCCGCCAGGACCAGGCGACGGGTGGCGCCGTCGCGGTCCGGTGTGAGCCCGGCGGCGCGCTCGTAGGCGGCCGCCGCACCGCCGTGGGCGCCGCGTGCCTCGGCCCGTTGGGCGGTGCGCTCCAGGGCGTCGGCGAGGTCGGCGTCGGGTGCGGTGGCGGCCAGCGCGAGGTGCCAGGTGCGCCGGTCACCCTCCTCCAGGACTTCGCCGATCGCCCGGTGGACGGCCAACCGCTGTTGCAGGGGCGTCCGTTGGAGGACGGCGGCGCGCAGCAGCGGATGCCGGAAGACCAGCCTGCGTTCGGCGCTGACGGTGATCAGCCGGACCCGCTCGGCGGGAGCCAGCGCCCCGGCGTCCACACCGAGCACGGCGGCCGCGGCCAGGACGGCCTCCAACTCACCGTTCTCCTCCGCCGCGGCGACCAGGAGGAGCGTCTGAGTGGCGGGCGGCAGGCCGGTGACCTGGCCGTGGAAGGCCATCAGCAGCCGACTGGTGAGCGCCAGCCCTCCGGATGCGCAGTCCGCCTCCACCGACGGGAGTTCGACGAGCGCCAGCGGATTGCCCGCCGCCTCGTCGAGCAGGCGCCGGCGGACCGGTTCGGCGAGCGCACCGCCCGCGCGGTCGGCGAGCAGTCGGACGGCGTCCGGCTCGGCGAGCCCGGTCAGCCGCAGCTCCGGGAGCCCGGCGAGCGGCAGTACGTCGGCCCCGGCGCCCGCCCCCGCGTCCCGGGCGGCGAGCAGCAGCGCGACGCCCTCCGCCTGGAGTCGGCGGGCGGCGATCAGCAGCGCGTCCAACGAGGGCGGGTCCAGCCACTGCACATCGTCGACGACGCACAACAGCGGCTGTTCGGCGGCGAGTTCGGCGAGCAGCCCGAGCGTGGCCAGCCCGGCGAGCAGCCGGTCCGCGCCGCCGGTCGCCTCCGCGATACCGAACGCGCCCTCCAGTGAACGCCGTTGCGGCCCGGGCAGTGCCGCCAGCCGGTCCAGGCCGGGCGCCAGCAGTTGGCTGAGCCCAGCGAAGGGGAGTTCGGCCTCGTACTCGACGCCGGCCGCCCTGATCACCCGGACGCCGTCCCCGGCCGCCGCCACCGCGTGGTCCAGCAGCGCCGTCTTGCCGATCCCCGGCTCGCCGCGCAGCACCAGCACCCCGCTGCGGCCGTCCCGCGCACCGTCGAGCAGCGCGTCGACGGCGGCCTGCTCCCGTTCCCGCCCGTACAGCACCCCGGTCTCCCCTCCCGATACGCCCGACCCTACTGGCGGCGGCGTACGTACAGCCCTACCTATCCGTGACGGATTCGCCCTCCGTCCGCCGTCCGTACCTTCTTGACCAGCGGGAACGGACCGCCAACAGCTCTACCGGACAAGGGAGAAGACGATGACCTCCACCCAGCCCGCCCAGCCCGCCCAGGCCGCCGAGCCCGCCGAGCCCGCCGAGCTCCGGGCGGCCGACCTCCAGCTGCTCGCCGCTCGCTACCTCGCCGCCTGGAACGAGACCGACCCGGCCGCCCGCCGGAAGCTGGTCGACGAGGCCTGGGCCGAGGACGGCGGCTACACCGACCCGCTGGCCGCCGTCACCGGACGCGAGGGCGTCGACGCGCTGCTCGGCGCCGCCCAGGCGCAGTTCCCCGGCCTGGTGTTCACCCTCGGCCCGGTCGACGCCCACCACAACATCGCACGTTTCACGTGGAACCTCGGCCCGGCCGGCGCGGAGGAGCCGCTGGTCATCGGCTTCGACGTGCTGGTCGCCGACGCGGAGGGCCGGATCGCCTCGGTGTACGGCTTCCTCGACCGCGTCCCGGGCGCCTGACCCGGCCCCGCCTCCCCCTGCCCTCCGGGGCGGGCGAAACGGCGCCCGCCCCGCTCCACCGCCCTTGAGGAGTCGACGAGTTGTCCCGTGCGCCCACCGCCAGCCCGACCGCCGCCGGTGCCGCTTCCGGTGCTTTCTCCGGCACTGTTTCCGGCACTGCTTCCGGTCATGCCGCGCGCGCCCCGCGCGGCCTGCTGCCGGTCCTCCTGACCGCGACCTTCATGACCGCCCTCGACGTCTTCGTCGTCAATGTCGCCATCCCCTCCCTGCAGAGCGACCTGGGCGCCGGACCGGCCGCCGTCCAATGGGTGGTCGCCGGCTTCGGCCTCGCCTTCGCCGCCGGGCTGATCACCGCCGGCCGGCTCGGCGACCGCTACGGCCGGCGCCGGCTGTTCGGACTCGGCCTGGCCCTGTTCACCCTGGCCTCGGCGGCCTGCGGCCTGGCGCCGACCACGGGCGCGCTGGTCGCCGCCCGGGTGGCCCAGGGGCTGGCCGCGGCGCTGATGGGCCCGCAGGTGCTGGCGATCCTGCGGACGGCGTACAGCGGCGCGGCACAGGCCCGGGCGTTCGCGATGTACGGGCTGACCATGGGGCTCGGCGCCGTCTTCGGACAGCTCATCGGCGGGGTGCTGATCCGTGCGGACCTGTTCGGCCTGGACTGGCGCAGCTGCTTCCTGATCAACCTCCCGGTCGGCCTGGCCGCCCTGGCCCTGGTGCGGCGCGCCCTGCCCGAGTCGCGCGCCCCGCACCGCCCGGGCCTGGACCCGGTGGGCGTCGTGCTGGTCACCGTCGCGCTGACCGGACTGGTGCTGCCGCTGATCCAGGGCCCGGGGGCCGGCTGGCCGCTGTGGACCTGGCTCTGCCTGGGCGGCGCGACGGCGCTGCTCGCCCTGTTCGCGTTCCACCAGCACCGCGGCGTCCGGGCCGGCCGCTCACCCCTCGTCGACACCCAGCTGTTCGACACCCGGCGGTCCGCGGGCCGCGCGTTCACCACCGGCCTGCTCGCGCAGTTGACCTTCTCGCTCGGCCAGGGGTCCTTCTTCCTGGTGCTCGCCCTCTACCTCCAGCCGGGCCGCGGCCTGGACGCGCTCGGCGCGGGCCTGGTCTTCACCGCGATCGGCCTCGGCTACCTGGTGACCTCCACCGCCGCACACCGCGTCGCCGCCCGGCTGGGGCGGCAGACGGTCGCGCTCGGCGGACTGCTGATGGCCGCCGGGCTGGGCCTGATCGGCCTCGCGGTGCACGCCACGGGCACCACCGGCAGCGTCTGGTGGCTGGCACCCGGCCTGTTCGTGGACGGGCTCGGGATGGGCCTGGTGATCGCCCCGGTGACGTCGGTGGTGCTGGCGGGCGTCGAACCGCGGCTGGTCGGCTCGGCGGCGGGCCTGGTGGCCACCGTCCAGCAGGTGGCGGGGGCGCTCGGGGTCGCGCTGATCGGCATCCTCTTCTACGCCGCCGACGACGCGGCCGTCTCGTTCGGGCGCAGCCTGGTGGCGCTGGCGGTGCTGGAGCTGGTGCTGGCGGCCTTGGTCCAGCTGCTGCCGCGCCGGACGGGGTGAGCCGCGCCAAATGTGGTGAGCCGCGCCGGACCGGGCGACGCGGGGTGCGGGGGTGCGGGGGTGCGGGGGTACGGGGGTGCGGGGGTGCGGGGGTGCGGGGGTGCGGGGGTGCGGTTGCGGTCCTGCCCCTTCCGTTTCGCCCTCCCGTTCCGTTTCCTCCCCCCGATCGGGTTGGATGGGTGGATGAGCGAGGAGAAGAGCGCCGTACCGGCGTGGGAGCAGCGGTTCAGGGCGGCCCGGGTCTCCCTGCCGGACTGGGCCGAGGACGCCCCCGAGCGGGCGCTGTACGTGTCCAACGCCAGCGGCACCTACGAGGTCTACGCCTGGGACCGCGCCACCGACACCCACCGGCGGGTCACCGACCGCCCCAACGGCACCACCGACGCCGAGCTGTCGCCCGACGGCCAGTGGATCTGGTGGTTCGACGACAAGGACGGCGACGAGTTCGGCATCTGGCGCCGCCAGCCGTTCGCCGGCCGCCCCGCCGACGGCCCGGCCGGTCCCGACGAGGAGGCCGTCCCCGGCCTCGCCCCGTCCTACGACGCGGGTCTCGCCCTGGGCCGGGACGGCACCGTGGTGGTCGGCCGCTCCACGGACGACGGCGGCACCACCCTGCACCTGCGCCGCCCCGGCGCGGACCGGGCCGTCGAGATCTACCGGCACGCCGAGTACGGCGGCGTCGGCGACCTGAGCCACGACGGCACCCTGCTGGCCATCGACCACACCGAGCACGGCGACGCCATGCACGGCGCGATCCGGGTCGTGCGGCTGCCCGTCGACGGCTCCGGCGAGGTCTCCACGGTGGCCGAACTGGACGAGGTCACCGGCTGCGACGAGCCGCGCGGGGTGGCCTGCCTGGGCTTCGCGCCGCTCGACGGCGACACCCGGCTGCTGGTCGCCCACCAGCGCACCGGCCGCTGGGAGCCGATGATCTGGGACGTGGCGACCGGCACGGAGACGGCACTGGTGCTCCGCGACGAGCAGGGCCGCGAACTGCCGGGCGACCTCTCCGCCCAGTGGCGGCCCGATGCCCGGTCGCTGCTGATCGAGCACGAGTACGAGGCGCGCAGCGAGCTGTTCTCGTACGCGCTGGACGAGGGCGTGCTCACCCGGCTGGACACCCCGCGCGGCACCGTCGGCGGCGCCACCCCGCGGCCGGACGGCACCGTGGAGTTCCTCTGGTCCTCCGCCGCCGAGCCGTCCGCCGTGCGCTCCACCGCCGGCACCGTGGTGCTGCGCGCGCCCGGCGCCGTCCCGCCCGGCTCGGTGCCGGTCGAGGACGTGTGGGTGGACGGGCCCGGCGGGCGGGTGCACGCGCTGGTCCAGCGGCCGGCCGGGGCGGGCGACGGGCCGTTCCCGACCGTGTTCGAGGTCCACGGCGGACCGACCCACCACGACAGCGACTCCTTCGCCGCCGGACCGGCCGCCTGGCTGGACCACGGCTTCGCGGTGGTCCGGGTCAACTACCGCGGCTCCACCGGCTACGGCCAGGCCTGGACGGACGCGCTGCGCGAGCGGGTCGGGCTGATCGAGCTGGAGGACATCGCCGCCGTGCGGGCGTGGGCGGTGGCGAGCGGGCTGGCCGACCCGGCGCGGCTGGTGCTGTCGGGCGGCTCCTGGGGCGGCTACCTCACGCTGCTCGGGCTCGGGACGCAGCCGGAGCTGTGGAGCCTCGGCGTCGCGGCCGTGCCCGTCGCGGACTACCTGACGGCGTACGAGGACGAGATGGAGGCGCTGAAGGCGATCGACCGCACGCTCTTCGGCGGCACGCCGGAGGAGGTGCCCGAGCGCTGGACCGCGTCCTCGCCGCTGACGTACGTCGAGCAGGTGCGGGTGCCGGTGTACATCAGTGCCGGGGTGAACGACCCGCGCTGCCCGATCAAGCAGATCGACAACTACGTCGAGCGGCTGGAGCGGCTCGGCAAGCCGCACGAGGTGTACCGGTACGACGCCGGGCACGGGTCGCTGGTGGTGGACGAGCGGATCAAGCAGCTTCGGCTGGAGATCGAATTCGTCCGTCGGCACCTCGCCGGCTCGACGGTGGGCGAGAATCAGGCGGGCACGGAGAAGCAGGGCACGGAGAAGCAGGGCGCGGAGAAGCAGGGCGCGGAGAAGCAGGGCGCGGAGAAGTAGGCACGGCGCACTAGGCACAGCGGGGAACGGGGGGTACGGGTGAGACGCCTGTTGGCGATCGCGGGGGCGGGGGTGGCCGGGGTGTTGGTGCTCACCGGCTGCTCGGGTTCGGACGACGGCGGGGGCGGGGGCGGCGGTGGCGGTGGGAGCGCGGCTTGTCCGCCGGCTTCCTCGCCGTCGTCCTCGCCCTCCTCGGCGCCGTCGTCGGTACTGCCCACGGCCACGTCCACGGTGGTGAAGGCGGCGTTCCGCACCGCGCCGGTCGTGGTCGGGAGCGGTGAGGACGGCGGTGTGGTGGTGCTCGCCAAGTCATCGGGCTCGAAGGGGTCGTCGTCGGGCTCGAAGGGGTCCAAGGGCTCCAAGAGCGGCCGGACGACCCGGCACCACTCCGACTCGTACAACTCGAACAACTCGAACAACAACGGCAGCGGCAACAGCGACAGCAGTGGCCGCAAGTGCGACTACCCGTCGCCGACCGCCTCGCCGTCGGGCGGTGCGCCGTCGGCCGCGGTACCGACGCCTGCGGTGCCGACGCCGGCCGTTCCCACGGTGCCGCCCGCGCCGGCGCCGACCGTGCCGGGAAAGCCGGCCGTGCCGCCGGCGAAGCCGGCCCGCTGATCAGTCCAGGACCGGGTCCAGTCCGAGGGCCCGGTCCTGCTCCGCCTCCGCCTCGCGGCGCATCAGGCGGAACCACATGAAGACCACGAAGCCGCCGAAGACGAACCACTCCAGCGTGTAGCCGAGGTTCTGGAACGCGCGCAGGGAGAGGCCGTCACCGCCCTGCGGCTGCACGGTCGGCACGGGGGTGAGGCCCTCCGGCGCGGTGTCGGCGGACACCCAGCCGTCGTACCAGCCTTCCAGCGCGAGCTTGTTGAGGAGCGCGGCCCGGTTGATCGTGCCGAGCTGCCCGTCCGGGAGGCCGCCGGCCACGGCGCCGCCGCTGCCGCTGGTCTCACCGGCCTGGAGGCGGCCGGTCACGGTCACTTCGCCGGCCGGGGCGGCCGCTATCGGGCTGTCGGCGCCGGCCGCGCCGACCGGGGGTGCCCCGGCGGCCCAGCCGCGGACGACCGCGGCCGTGCGGCCGTCGGCGGTGCGCAGCGGGGTGAGCACGTAGTAGCCCTGCCTGCCGTCCAGCACGCGGTTGGGGACGAGCAGTTGGTGCTCCTGCTCGAAGGTGCCGGTGAGCGTCACGGCGCGGCCGACGGTGTCGGTGGTGACCTGCGGGCTTTCGGCGCCGAGCAGTTCGCCGAGCGGCCGGGGGGCGCCGCCGTCGGCCACCGCCCGGCTGATCTCCTGGTGCGAGGAGACCCGGTCCTCGAACCGGCCGAGCTGCCAGGAGCCGAGCCAGACGCACACCGCGACGGCCGCCACGGCCAACGCGGTGCCGCTCAGCCAGCGCGGAGTGAGGAGGAACCGGTACACACCCCCCACGGTAACCACTCCTCACACCCCGCCCGCCCCCAGGGCCCCCGCGCGCCCTCCGTCCTGCCTCCCGACCCCGGGAAATATGCAGACCGGTCTACCTAGTTCGCTCATCTCGCCAGCGCTTCCGGAGTGGAAAGTCGAGCCCGCCGACTTCCCACTCCCACCCCACGGCCAGCACGGGACCGCACCGCATCGGCAAATAGGCCCACGAATATGCCGACCGGTCTACCTAATCCACCCACCTCGCCGCGGCACCCCCTGGAGTGGAAAGTCGGACCTGCCGACTTCCCACTCCCACCCCCACCGGCCCGCCGCCCGCGCAGCCCTGCAAATATGCCGACCGGTCTACACATTTCGCCCATCATCAGTAGACCGGTCTACATAATCTTCCCGCTCTCGCGGCGCCGCCGGATCAGGAAGTCGGACCGGCCGACTTTCCACTCCCGACGCCCCGGCACTCGCCCCCGCCCGGACGCCAAAATATGCCGACCGGTCTACATACTTTGCCCCGGCCGCCGCCACAACACCGCCCCCGCGCCGCCCTGGAGCAGGAAGTCGGACCCGCCGACTTCCTGCGCACGTCCACAGCACACGTCCGCAGCGCGCGTCGGCCGGAGCACACCTCACGCCAACACCGCCACCGGCGACGCCACCAACGCCAGCCCTGCCAGCGCCGCCGACGACCGCAGCCACCCGCGCCCTCAGGTCACCCCGCCGACGGCGAGGTGCTGGGGGCGGGGGTCGGGGTGTCGGCCGGGAGGAGCTGCGGCACCGTCCGGTAGACGGTGCCCGCGCAGGCGCCCGGCAGTACGGCGCTCGCGGCAGCCGGGTTGCCCGGGGCCGGGGTGTACGCCAGCGTGACGCTCGCCGAGGGCTTGCTCGGGCCGGGCGCCGAGGTGGCCGACGGGCTCGGCGCCCCGGTGGGCGCGCCCGTCGTCATGGTCGGCCGCGGCTGTGCGGTCGGCTCCCCGGTGGGGTCGGTCGCCGGAACCGCTCCCGGTGCCCCACCGGTGACGCCCCCCGACGTCCCGGTTCCGCCCGGCTGGCCGCCGCCCGTCCCCGAGCCGCCGTCCGTCCCCGCCGAACCCGCCGTACCCACCGAGCCCCCGCTCGCCCCCGAGCCGCCCGCGCTCCCGCCGGAACCGGAGCCGGAACCCGCCCCGGCCCCTGAAACAGACCCGGAACCGCCGCCGTCCGCACCCGGCAGCGCACCCGAGCCCCCACCCGGCCCGCCGCTCGCGGTACCGGGACCGGCCGAGCCGCCCCCCGTCGTACCGCCACCGGACGTCGCCGGCTGCCCGCCGCCCGTGGACGCGCTCGGCGAGGACGTCCCGCCGGGCACGGCACAACCGCCCTGGTCGGGGATCCAGGCGAAGTCCACCCGGTACCCGGCCCTGGGTTGGAGGACGAGACCGTCGCTCCCCGCGTCCTTCCCGGTCGCGGGGCCGGACGAGGGCCCGGGTGCGGGCAGGTCGGTCGCCGGGTCACCGGCGGTGTGGAAGGCGATCCGGACCCGGCCGGAGTCGGCCCCCGCGACGCCCGTGACGGCCGCGACGGTGACCGACCCGGGACCGCCCAGCTGGCAGCTGCGCCCGGAGACGTTGGTCACGGTGAAGTGGCCGTAGATCCGCCCGCCGGCGTCCGCGGCGCCGAGGCGCGCGGTGCCCTGTCCGAGGTCGGAGCGCGCGCACAGCGGCACCACCGAGGCGTTGTTCCCCCCGGTGGTGGCGGGGGCGGTCGGGGCGAAGGTGCCGTTCGCCGGCCGGCTGGTGCTCGGGCCGACGCTCGGCGAACCGTCGGCCGTGCCGGACGAGTTGCCGGGAACGGCCGACGCCCCGGCTCCGGCGGCCGGCGGCCGGTCGGGCGCACCGGTGGTGCCGGAAGCGTTGCCCTCGACGGTCGCCGAGGCGCTGCCGCTCGCGGCACCCGCCGCGCCCGGGCCGCCGGACAGGCCGAGGTGGTCCGCGGTGTGCAGGGCCGGCAGCAGGAACGAGGCGGCGGCGGTCACGGCGGCGACCCCCGTCCAGGCCCCGCGCCGAATGGCCCGCCTGCGCGGCACCGCCCGCCGGATGTGCTGCAGACCGCCGGGGGCGGGCTGCACCCCGGCCACGGCCCGCTGCATCAGTTCCCGGACCAGCCGCTCCTCGCGCTCACCGGACTCCTCGCCGTCGAGCGGGGCCGCCGAACCGAACAGAGCGCCCGCACCTACGCCCTCGCCCGCACCCGACGCACCCGCACCCGCACCCGCACCCGCACCCGCACGATCGTTCTCAGCCACGCCCGGCCTCCATCTGGACCCGCAGTGCGGCGAGCCCCCGTGAGCCGTACGCCTTCACCGAACCGAGCGAGATGCCCAGGGTCTCGGCCACCTGTGCCTCCGTCATGTCCAGGAAGTAGCGCAGCACCAGCACCTCCCGCTGACGGCGTTGCAGCCCCCGCAGCGCGACTTTCAACTGGTCCCGCTCCAGCGCATCGTAGGCGCCTTCCTCTGCACTGGCCATGTCAGGCATCGGCTTCTGCAGCAACCGGAGCCCGAGGATCCTGCGCCGCAGCGTCGAGCGGGACAGGTTGACCACGGTCTGCCGCAGGTAGGCCAGCGTCTTCTCGGGTTCACGCACCCGCCGCCGGGCCGCGTGCACCCGGATGAAGGCCTCCTGGACGACGTCCTCGCAGCTCGACAGGTCGTCGAGGAGCAGCGCGGCCAGTCTCAGCAGGGATCGGTAGTGCGCCTGATAGGTCTCGGTGAGCAGATCTTCGCTGGTCCCGGCGGCGGTTCCGGCGGTACCGGCGCTACCGGTGCCGGAATCCGCGGCGCCGGGTGCGACTGCCGTCATCTGGTTATCTTCCGGCCTATCCGCAGGCCACTGGACACGCGACGGAAACGTCACCGCGGCTACCGCCGAGATGCCCGTCCCTGCCCCCACCATCACGTTCGCCACGCCCGTTGGACACTCGATCCCCTGTCATGGTTGCCCAGTCCGGGGGACATTCTCCCGCATGGAAGGAACGGCCCTCCAGGGGATCCGGCGAGGATTCCTCGTGCAGTCGGCGAACATCCCGCGCAGAGCCGGGGGCGTCGCGCCCCACACCTCGTCAGGACCGTTCCGCGCGAGCCGTGCGGGCCGTGCGGCAGCCGCGGCCCTACGCCTCGTCGTCGACCTCGTCGCCGACACCGCCGACGCCGCCGCCGCCGCCCGCACCTTCGGACTCGCCCACGCCCTCGGCGGCCACCAGCTCGGCGGCCACCAGTTCCGCGATCTGAAGCGCGTTCAACGCCGCACCCCGGCGCAGGTTGTCCCCGCAGAGGAAGAGGTCCAGCGCGTTCGGGTCGTCCAGCGCCCGGCGCAGTCGCCCCGCCCACACCGGGTCCGTCCCGACCGCGTCGTTCGGCGTGGGGAACTCCCCCGCCGCCGGGTCGTCGTACAGCACCACCCCGGGGGCCTCCGCCAGGAGCTCCCGGGCGTGCTCCTGGGTGACCTCGCGCTCGAACACCGCGTGCACGGCCAGCGCGTGGGTGCGCACCACCGGGATCCGCACGCAGGTGGCGGAGACCTTCAGCCGGGGCAGGCCGAGGATCTTGCGGGACTCGTCGCGCAGCGTGCGCTCCTCGGACGACCAGCCGCCGTCCGTCAGCACACCGGCCCACGGCACCGCGTTGAGCGCGAGCGGGGCCGCGAACGGCCCGTGGTCGGCGATCACCGCGCGCAGGTCGCCGGTCTGCTCGCCGACGTCGGTCCCGGCCACCTGGGCGAGCTGGCTGCGCAGCGCGTCCGTGCCGGCCCGGCCGAGCCCGGAGGCGGCCTGGTAGGAGGCGACGACCAGCGACTCCAGCCCGTACTCGGCGTGCAGCGCGCCGACCGCCGCGATCATGGTCAGGGTGGTGGAGTCGGGGCTCGCCACGATGCCGCGCGAGCGCATCCGGGCGGCCGCCGCGTTGACCTCGGGCACGACCAGCGGAACGGCGTCGTCCAGTCGGAACGCGCCGGAGTTGTCGACCACCACGACGCCCTTGGCGGCCGCGATCGGCGCCCAGCGGGCGGCGACCTCCTCGGGGACGTCGAACAGCGCGACGTCGATCCCCTCGAAGGCCTCCTCGCCGAGCGCGAGCACCTCGACGGGCTCCCCGCGCACGACCGCCTTGCGGCCGGCCGAGCGCGGGGAGGCGACGAGTCGGATCTCGCCCCAGACGTCCTGGCGGAGGGAGAGCAGGCCGAGGAGCACCTCGCCGACCGCGCCGGTGGCGCCGACGACGGCGAGGTTCGGCCGCCGGGTCATCGCCCGGTGCCTCCGTAGACGACGGCCTCGTCCGTCTCGCTGTCCAGACCGAAGGCGCTGTGGACGGCCTGGACGGCCGCGTTGACGTCCTCGGCGCGGGTGACCACCGAGATGCGGATCTCCGAGGTGGAGATCAGCTCGATGTTGACGCCGGCCGCGGAGAGCGCCTCGAAGAAGGTCGCGGTGACGCCCGGGTTGGAGCGCATGCCCGCGCCGACCAGCGAGATCTTGCCGATCGCGTCGTCGTAGCGGAGCGACTCGTAGCCGATGCCCTCCCGCACCTTGTCCAGCGCGTCGATGGCCTTCTGGCCCTCGGTCTTCGGCAGGGTGAAGGAGATGTCCGTCAGGCCGGTCGACGCCGCCGAGACGTTCTGCACGACCATGTCGATGTTGATCTCGGCATCGGCGATGGCGCGGAAGATGCGCGCCGCCTCACCGGGCTTGTCGGGGACGCCGACGACCGTGACCTTCGCCTCGGACGTGTCATGGGCGACTCCGGAGATGATGGCCTGCTCCATCTCGCCCCCTTCGGGCTGGTTCGGGTTGTCATTGCTGACGATCGTCCCGGGGAGGCCCGAGAAGGACGAGCGTACGTGAATCGGGATGTTGTAGCGGCGCGCGTACTCCACACAGCGGTCGAGCAGCACCTTGGACCCGGACGAGGCGAGCTCCAGCATGTCCTCGTACGCGATCCAGTCGATCTTGCGGGCCTTCTTCACCACGCGCGGGTCGGCGGTGAACACGCCGTCCACGTCGGTGTAGATCTCGCAGACCTCCGCCTTGAGGGCGGCGGCGAGGGCGACGGCGGTGGTGTCCGAGCCGCCGCGGCCGAGCGTGGTGATGTCCTTGCTCGACTGCGACACGCCCTGGAAGCCGGCCACGATCGCGATGTTGCCCTCGTCCAGGGCGGTGCGGATGCGGCCCGGCGTCACGTCGATGATGCGCGCCTTGTTGTGGACGGAGTCGGTGATGACGCCGGCCTGGCTGCCTGTGAACGACTGCGCCTCGTGGCCCAGGGATTTGATCGCCATGGCCAGCAGCGCCATGGAGATGCGCTCTCCAGCGGTCAGCAGCATGTCGAACTCGCGGCCGGCGGGGAGAGGTGACACCTGCTCCGCGAGTTCGATGAGCTCGTCCGTCGTGTCGCCCATCGCGGACACCACGACGACGACCTCATGGCCGGCCTTCTTGGCATCAACGATTCGACGGGCCACGCGCTTGATGCCCTCGGCATCCGCAACGGATGAGCCGCCGTACTTCTGCACGACAAGGCCCACGTGCGCTCCTCGACTTGTGTCGTCTTCGGGGGCGATCGGCCCCCGCACCCCCGGGTGGCGGGGGCAGTGCGGTCGGCGCCAGTCTACCGAGCGGGGGTCCTCCGACCTCCGCTTTCCATATGATGAGACACACGTTTCAGCAGGTGAGCGGGGGTGTGGGCGGCAACACCGGCAGGTCTGCGGGCGGGCCGCCGCCGTTCCGGAGAATCGGCGGAGGAACGGACGGACGCCCCGGGGTTTTCCTCTCCGCACGGAAGGGTGAGGCTTCCGTCACACTCCGCGGCCCCTCCCCGTCCGCCGCGTCCACGACCCGCCGCGTCCGCAGCGACTCCCCGCGTCCGCAGCGACCCACCGCATCCGCAGCGACCCACCGCATCCGCAGCGTCCTACCGCCCCAGACCCAGCTCCGCCGCCATCAGGTCACCGGCCTGCTGCTCCAGCTGCTCGTCGGTGAGCCCGTCGTTGTCGGTGTCCGCGCCGTCCGGCGCCGCCCCGATCGGGCTGTCCAGCCGGACGTGGGCGATCAGCGACTGCAGCGCCCGCAAGACGGCCGTGCAGGTGGTGCCCCAGTTGGACAGGTACGAGAACTGCCACCACCAGAGCGCCTCGCTGACCCGGCCCTCGCGGTAGTGGGTGAGCCCGTGCTGGAGCTCGCCCACCACACCGGCCAGATCGTCCGAGATCCGGAAGGCGTTCGGCTTCTCAGGCGGCCCGTACGGGTCGAAGACCTCGTGGTAGACGTCGATCGGCGCGAGCAGCTCGGCCAGCCGCTCGCGCAGCTGCTCGCCGTCCGGCTCCGGCCCGGCGTCGGGCTCGAAGCGGTCGTCGGGGACGACGTCCTCGATGGCACCCAGCCGGCCGCCGGCCAGCAGCAGCTGCGACACCTCCAGCAGGAGGAGCGAGACGGCGCTGCCGGGCTCGTCACCCTTGGCGACCTCGGTCACCGAGAGTACGAAGCTCTCCACCGAGTCCGCGATCTGCACCGCGAAGTCGTCCGGCTCCGAGCCGTGCCCGTGGGTGTGCGGGTCGTGCTGGGCCGGTGGGACGTGCGGGGCGTCCTGGGGGGTGCGCCGGTCCTGCTCCGGTCCGGCCTGGTGGGGCGTGTGGGGCTGCTGGTTGATCGTCCGGTCAGACATCGAGCAGTCGTCTCCCTTCGAAGGCACGGCCGAGCGTGACCTCGTCCGCGTACTCCAGATCCCCGCCGACGGGCAGACCGCTCGCCAGGCGGGTCACCTTCAGGCCCATCGGCTTGCAGAGCCGGGCCAGGTAGGTGGCGGTCGCCTCCCCCTCCAGATTGGGGTCGGTGGCCAGGATCAGCTCGGTGACCGTGCCGTCCGCGAGCCGCGCCAGCAGCTCCCGGATCCGCAGATCGTCCGGGCCGACGCCCTCGATCGGGCTGATCGCGCCGCCCAGCACGTGGTAGCGGCCGCGGAACTCCCGGGTGCGCTCGATGGCGACGACGTCCTTGGGCTCCTCGACCACGCAGATGACAGCGAGGTCGCGGCGCGGGTCGAGGCAGACCCGGCACTGCTCGGCCTCCGCGACATTGCCGCAGACGGCGCAGAACCGGACCTTGTCCTTGACCTCCAGCAGCGCGTGCGCCAGCCGGCGGACGTCGACGGGGTCGGCCTGCAGGACGTGGAAGGCGATCCGCTGCGCGCTCTTGGGCCCGACGCCGGGCAGCCTGCCCAGTTCGTCGATCAGGTCCTGAACCACGCCCTCGTACAACGTCGCGCCTTCCCTCGGGTTGGACCGGTGGCACCCGCACGGGGTGCTCCGGTGCCATCATCCAACGAATCGGACGCCGGGCACACCGCCCGACGCCCGACTCCCGCATAAATCACACAGGTCCATCGTCTGAACTCCGGACCGTCACGATCCGGCGTCCCCCGGACCGTCCCGCCGCTCTCAGAACGGCAGGCCGGGGATGCCGCCGCCGCCCAGGCCCTGGGTGAGCGGGCCCATCCGCTCGGCCTGGATCTTCTGCGCGGCCTGGTTGGCGTCCCGGACGGCCGCCAGCACCAGGTCCGCCAGCGTCTCGGTGTCCTCCGGGTCCACGGCGGCCGGGGCGATGGTCAGCGCCACCAGCTCCCCGGCACCGGTCACCGTCGCCTCGACGAGGCCGCCGCCCGCCGAGCCGGTCACCTTCGCCTCGGCCAGCTCCTGCTGCGCCTGGGCGAGGTCCTGCTGCATCTTCTGCGCCTGCTTGAGCAGCGCCTGCATGTTGGGCTGGCCACCACCGGGAAACACGGCTCACTCCTTGCGTTCGGTCTGCGCCTGGTGCGCCTTCTGGTACGTCCACGACGAGCCTACGTGCTGGTCAGTTCCCACCGTGCCGGATCTCCTCCAGCACCGTGGCGCCCAGCTCGCGGATGATCAGCTCCTGGCCGGAGAACGCCTCCTCGTTGAGATCGGGGTCGTCCTCCTCCGGGGTGTCGTCCTCCGGGGCGACCGCCTGCACGGGGTGCGCCGGGGCCGCCGGGGGCGGGGTCCGGACGGGCGGGGGCACCGGGGCGGCCTGCGCCGGCGGCGGCTGCGGGGGCTGGTGCTGCTGCGGCGGGGGCACCACGGCGGGCGCCGGAGCCGCGGGCTGCACGGGGGGCGCGGACGCCGCCGGACGCGCCGGTGGGGCACCCCAGCCGCCCCCGCCGCCGGACCCGCCGGTCCCACCCGCCCCGCCGGACCCACCGCCGAAGCCGCCCGCGCTGCCGCCGCCGACCCCGCCGGAGGAGCCGCCGGACGGGTCCACGATGCACTCGACCCGCCAGTCCACGCCCAGCGCGTCCGCGAGCGCGGACCGCAGCACGTCGTCGCTGTTGCTGCTGACGAAGCTGTCGCGGGCGCCCGCGTTGATGAACGAGACCTGGAGCACGCTGCCGTCGAAACCGGCCACCTGGCCGTTCTGGCTGAGCAGGATCCAGGTGAACCGGCGCCGGTTCTTCACCGCCTCCAGGATCTGCGGCCACAGCTGCCGCACCTGCGCCGCACCCTGCTGCGCCGCCGCCGACGGCTGCCCGCCGGGCACCGCGGCCGGCGCGGGCGCGGGGGCCGCGGGCGCCGGGGCGGGTGCCGGAGCGGGCGGCTGCGCGGCCACGGGAGCCGCGGCCGCCGCCTCGGGGGCGTCCCCGGCCGGCGGGAAGCTCCGCTTGATCGGCCAGGCCCCGGGCGCCGGCCCGGCCGGCTGCGCGGGGGCCGGCTGCACCGGAGCCACCGCCTGCGGCACCGGCTGCTGCACCTGCGGCATCGCCGGCGGGGCCGGCACCTCGGGCATCACCGGCGCCGCCGGCATGACCGCCGCAGCAGCCGCCGCCATCCCACCGGCAGGCCCGCCAATCGGTCCGCCAACCGGCCCACCGACCATCCCGCCGGCCGCGGCCCGCCGTTCCAGCTTGTCCAGCCGCGCCTGCAACGACAGCTCGTCGCTGTACGCACCCGGCAGCATCACCCGGGCGCAGATCAGCTCCAGCTGCAGCCGGGGCGCCGCGTTGCCGCGCATCTCCGTCAGCCCGGTGTTGACGAGGTCCGCCGCCCGGCTCAGCTCGGCCGCCCCGAAGGCGTCCGCCTGTGCCTGCATCACCGCGACCCGGTCCGCCGGGGCGTCGATCAGCCCCTTCTCCCCCACGTCCGGCACCGTGGCGAGGATCACCAGGTCGCGCAGCCGCTCCAGCAGGTCCGTGACGAACCGCCGCGGATCGTGCCCGCCCTCGACCACCCGGTCGATCACCTGGAACACCGTCGCCCCGTCGTGCGCGGCGAACGCGTCCACCACCTCGTCCAGCAGCGCCGAGTCCGTGTACCCGAGCAGCGCGGTGGCCATCTGGTACGTCACGCCGCCCTCGGTCGCGCCGGCCAGCAGCTGGTCCATCACCGACATCGAGTCACGCACCGACCCGGCGCCCGCCCGCACCACCAGCGGGAACACGGAGTCCTCGACCTGGATCCCCTCCCGGCCGCACACCTCCGCCAGGTAGTCGCGCAGCGTGCCGGGCGGCACCAGCCGGAACGGGTAGTGGTGCGTCCGGGACCGGATCGTCCCGATGACCTTCTCCGGCTCGGTGGTCGCGAAGATGAACTTGAGGTGCTCCGGCGGCTCCTCCACCACCTTCAGCAGCGCGTTGAAGCCGGCCGAGGTCACCATGTGCGCCTCGTCCAGGATGAAGATCTTGTACCGGCTGTGCACCGGCGCGAAGAACGCCCGCTCACGCAGCTCGCGCGCGTCGTCCACACCACCGTGCGAGGCCGCGTCGATCTCGATCACGTCGATCGACCCGGGCCCGCCCGTGGCGAGGTCCGTGCAGGACTGGCACTCACCGCACGGCGTCGGCGTCGGCCCCTGTTCGCAGTTCAGACAGCGGGCCAGGATGCGCGCGCTCGTCGTCTTGCCGCAGCCGCGTGGGCCGCTGAACAGGTAGGCGTGGTTGACCCTGTTGTTGCGCAGGGCCTGCTGGAGCGGAGCGGTCACGTGCTCCTGCCCGATGACCTCCGCGAAGGTCTCGGGGCGGTAGCGGCGGTACAGGGCTAGGGACACACCCCCGACGATATCGGGACGGACCGACAAACGCGGCCTCCCCTACGCCCCGCCCCCGAGAACGCAAAGACCCCCCGTGCACCCGCCAGAGCCCTCCTACCCTTGCTGCCTTCCGGCCCTGGGGGGGTTCAGAGAGATAACGCCACACGAGGGGCTGACCCCCACACTACCGGATCCCGACCCCACCCCTCCACCACCACCCCCACCCCCGCATCCGCAGGCCGCCCCCATCCCTCACCTGCGACATACGTGGTCGCGAGCACCCCTGAACATGTACTAAGCTCTCCCTCGGAGGATTCGCCTAGAGGCCTAGGGCGCACGCTTGGAAAGCGTGTTGGGGGCAACCCCTCACGAGTTCGAATCTCGTATCCTCCGCCGGCAGAAGGCCCGGACCGCTGTGAAGCGGTCCGGGCCTTCGTCGTACCCACCTCGCTGGTTACGTCATTCTTGTTATCCCAGCCGACTCCGGCATGGGCATGGACGTCCTCCTCTATGGCGAGGTGCCCCATCAGTAAGAAGAGCGGATCGGCACTGGTCACATGGCTGCGCGGTCTGGACGCGGCTGAGTTGGAGCGGGTTCTGACCGCGCGCCCGGACGCCGGGACGGCTCCGGAGCCGCGGTCGGTCGGTGAACTGGCGGACCGTCTCCAGCGTCCGGCGTCGGTGGCGCTGGCCCTTCCCCGGCTCACCCTGCCCTGCCTGCAGGTGGCGGAGGCCGTCGCCGCACTGACGACCGTGTCGCGGGTCGGTCTGGCCGACCTCCTGGGCGCGACGCACGGTGATCGCGCCCACGGGTTGGCCGCCGCCCTGGAGGTGCTGGCCGATCGCGCCCTGGTGTGGTCGGACGGCAAGGGCCTGCTGCACATGGCGGCACCGCTGCGGAATGCGTGGGGCTCGCCGCTGGGGCTCGACGCACCGCTCGTGCGACTGCTCGCGGGCTCGAACTCGGACGAACTGGGCCGAATGCTGGCGAAGATCGGCGTCAAGCCCGTCGCCAACCGGAAGGCGGAGCGGCTGACGGCGCTGGTCGGCCATCACAGCGATCCGGCCCGGGTCGCCGCGCTGGTGGCCAAGGCGCCCGCAGCCGCCCGGAAACTCCTTGAGCGGTGGGCACACGAGGCTCCGGAGCGGTCCGGCTTCATCATGTTCGGGACTCCGCAGGCCGACTCCTCGCCCGGCGAACAGTGGGCGGTGGAACGTGGGCTGCTGATCCGGGAACGGCACCGGTACGGGCCGGTCCGCATGCCCGCAGAGGTCGCGATCTCACTGCGCGGCTCCGACTGGCACGCCCCGTTCACCCCCGTCCCGCCCGGCGTTCGGTCGGTGCCCGCCACCGTCGCCGGCGTCGAGCAGGAGGCCGCAGCCGCCTCGATGGCGTTCGCCGCGCACGCCGCGTCCGTCCTCGGAGTGTGCGCCGCCGCTCCACCCGCCCGGCTCAAGGCCGGCGGGATCGGCGCCCGCGAGCTGGCCCGGATCGGCAAGGCGGCCCAGTGCGACGACCTCCTGGTACGCCTCGTACTGGAGGCCGCAGGCGCGGCCGGGCTGCTGGCCCGGGACGGCGACCGGGTCGCGGCGACCGCGTCCTACGACACCTGGGCCGAGCAGGAACCGGCCGACCAGCTCGCCGCGCTGCTCCTGGCATGGTGGGAGCTTCCGCTGACCCCCGGCGGGAGCCGCGACGAGGACGGGAAGGCTCTGCCGGCGCTCGCCGGGGCTCCGCCCTGCGGAGGCTGCGTACAGGCCCGGCACGGGCTACTCACCGCAGCCTCGCAGCTCCCGGCCGGCGAAGGCGCGACGAACTCGGCGGACCTGGGGGCGCTGCTCGTTTGGCTCCGCCCGCTCGCCGACGAACTCCCTCAGGACAGCACGCCGTTCGCCACCCTGATCCGGGAGGCGGAACTGCTCGGCGCACTCGCCCTCGGGGCCGTGTCCCCGATCGGGACCGCCCTGCTCGCCGACGACGCCGAAGCCCTGACCGATGCCTGTCGACGGCTGCTGCCCGCCGCCAGCGGGACCGCACGCTTCGGCAGCGATCTCACAGCCGTGGTCGCCGGTACGCCGTCAGCGCACCTCCTCGCGCTGCTGGACTCCGTCGCGGACCGGGAGACCGCCGGTGCGGCGTCGGTGTGGCGGTTCAGCCCGGGCAGCGTCCGCCGCGCCCTCGACGCGGGCCTCACCCCCGACGCCCTGACCGCCGACCTGGGCGCCGTCGCCGTCGAACCGCTTCCCCAGCCGCTCTCGTACCTGATCCACGACGCCGCGCGCGGCCACGGCCGGGTGCGCGTCGCCGCCGCGGCCTGTGTGATCCACGGGGAGGAGCCCGCCCTACTGGCCGAACTGGCCGCCCACCGCAAGCTCTCCCAACTCGGTCTGCGGCAGGTGGCACCGACGGTGCTGATCAGCCGGACCTCACCGGAAAAGACGCTCGCGGCAATGCGAGCCGCGGGCTACGCCCCCGTCGCCGAGAAACCCGACGGGTCCGTCCGCATCGAGCGAGCCCAACGCCCCCGCGCGGCGAGCCCGGTCCCACCCCCGCGCCCGTCCCACCGCGGGTCCCGTCCGCAACGGACGAACGACCGCACCGCGGACGTCCGGACCGCCGTCGACCTGCACGCCCTCGCCATCCGCCTGCACGGTGCCCCACAGGACGTTCCCGAGCCCGACCCGTACGACGGCCACCCCTACGCCAGTGACGCCGAGGAGATCATCGCCGGGTACGCGCGCAACCTCTCCTTCACCGACGTCCGCCAGTTGGCCCATGCCGTCAACGACGGTCAAGCCGTCACGATCGAGTACGTGGCCACCTCGGGCAACACGACTGTCCGCACGCTCAACCGACTCGAACTGGACGCCCCCTACCTCCACGCCTGGTGCCACCTGCGGAACGACGAGCGGGTGTTCACCCTCTCCCGCATCCACGGAGTGATGCCCTCGTAGCCCCGGGGGATCAGCACCATTCCGAAGAAGCGCCTGGTTGCGGTTCTGGTTGCATTCACCTCCGTCCAGCAGCGTTCAACGCTCCGCCGGCGGGTCGCTCCGCTGCAGGTCAGGACGCCTACGGCCGTCCCCGGGCAGCTGGACGAACAGTTGGAAAGCGTGTTGGGGGCAACCCCTCACGAGTTCGAATCTCGTATCCTCCGCCGGCAGAAGGCCCGGACCGCATCACGCGGCCCGGGCCTTCGTCGTCTCCTGGTTGCGATTGCCGTGTCCCGCGGCCTTGGACGAAGCCGAGCACGACAAGACCAGGCCACCCCTCGTCGGCCCCGCGCTCGATCGGCCGGGATCGAGGACCGATCCGGGTGGCGTCCGGATCGGCCGAAGCCTCGGCTCAGCCGGTCCGCCTGCTCGGCCGGTCCTGGCGTGCCAGCCATTCCGTGATCACCCGGTTCGTTTCCTCGGGCCTCTCCTGCTGGATCCAATGGCCGCAGTCCAGGCTGACCACTTCCACGTCGGGGACAAACTCGGCCAGGTTCTCGGCCCTCGCGACCAGGTCCCGGTCTCCGTAGATCATGAGGGTGGGCTGGTGGATGATCGGGTCCGCGTCCGCCAGCAGGTGCCAGTTGCGGTCGAGGTTCCGGTACCAGTTGATGGTGCCGGTGAACCCGGAGGTTTCGAAGGCGGAGACGAGGACGGCCAGTTCGCCGTCACTCATGACGGGCTCTCCGCGTGGTGCTTCCGCTCTGGCGAGATCGATCAGCGCCATGCCCGGCCGGGGCTCCGCGGGGGGCTCGTTCTTCCGGTACAGGTTGCGGAGGAACTGGAAGGCGTTGTCGTCGAAGACGGCGTCCGCGACGCCCGGCTGCCGGTTGAAGTGGACGAAGTAGAAGTCGCCGCCGAGCACGGCTTCCATGGACTCGATCCAGGGCTTCTCTCCGCGCTCCTGGTACGGCAGGCTCAGGTTGATCACCTTGTTCACGCGGTCGGGGTGCAGGAGGGTCAGGCCCCAGACGACGAACGCGCCCCAGTCATGGCCGACGAAGGTGGCGTCTTCGTAGCCGTAGTGGTCGAGGAGCGCGACGAGGTCGCCCGACAGGTGTGCGATGTCGTAGTCCGTCACTTCGCCCGGGCGGGACGAGCGGCCGTAGCCCCGCTGGTTCGGGGCGATGACGTGGTAGCCGGCCGCGGCGAGGGCGGGCATCTGGTGACGCCAGGAGAAGGCGTGCTCCGGCCACCCGTGGCAGAGCACGATGGGCTTTCCCGCGTTCTCTCGGCCCGTTTCGAAGACTTCGAGTTCCACATCGTTGACCGGAATGAGAGTGGGTTCGGGGAAATCGCTTGAGGTCATGCCGCCATCCTGTCTGCCGGAACCGGTCACCTGTTGACCGGTTTGCGTGGGAGTTTTGTCGGCATGCGGACCGACCGGCTGGTGGCCATCCTCCTGTTGCTGCAACGGCGCGAGCAGGTGACGGCGGCGGAGGTCGCCCGGGAACTGGAGGTCTCCGAGCGCACCGCCCGCCGCGACCTCGACGCCCTGGCCATGGCCGGGGTGCCCGTGTACTCCACGCAAGGCCGAGGCGGGGGCTGGCGCCTGGTGGGCGGCGCCCGCACCGACCTGTCGGGGTTGACCGCGGGTGAGGCCCGCGCCCTGTTCCTGGTCGCCGGCCCGGCCTCGGCCGCGACACCGGCGGTGAAGGCGGCTCTGCGCAAGCTCGTCCACGCCCTGCCGGAGCCGTTCCGCGCGCAGGCCGAAGCGGCGGCGGCGTCACTCGTGACGGACCCGCGGCAATGGGGGGCGAACCGGGCCGAGCACCCACCGCCCCGCTTCCTCGACGCACTCCAGGACGCGGTGATCCGCGGCGTCCAGGTGCGGCTCGGCTACGTCGACGGCAGAGGCGCCGGAACGAGGAGAACCGTCCACCCGCTGGGCATCGTCGCCAAAGGCCCGGCCTGGTACCTCGTCGCCCGTACCGAGACCGGCCGACGGACCTTCCGGATCGACCGCGTGACGTCCGCCGACCCGACCGACGATCCGGTGGACCGGCCCGAGGACTTCGACCTCGCCGGGAGCTGGCGCGAGATGGCCGACGAGGTCGAACGCAGGCGGACGCCCCTGGAGATCCAGGCGCTCTGCACACCCCACGGCATCGGCATACTCCGGATCGGACTCGGCGATCGACTCGAAGTGGGAGGCACCACGACCGACGGCCGCGTCGAGGTCGTCATCCGCGGCCGCGACGAGTACACCCTCGCCGGTGAGCTCGCCGGGCTCGTCGAATGGCTCGAAGTGACCGGCCCTCCGAACGTGCGGGCCCACCTGGCCTCGATCGGCAACGCGCTCGTCGAACGCTACCGCTGAGCCCGAACGCTCCAACGTCCACTACCGCGAACACCCACTGACCTGGGACGAACCCGGGCTCACCGCTACCTGCGGCAGGCCAAGCACGACCGGCCGAGGCGGTCTGGATCGAGCACTCCCACTCGGTCGGCGAGGAGAACCGGGGCCGCTGGTTCCAGCGCGCGGTCCGTCTGCCCACCGAACACCTGGAGCGTCCACGGCCGCCGGAGCGGCACCGCACCGGCCGGGCCGCAGCCGTCGTCCAGCCGGCCGAGCCCGGAGCACCTCGACGGCCTGCTCTGCACCGCACGGATGCGGAGCCGCATCGACCCGATCCCCGTCGAGCAGTACCACCGAACCGGCCGCGCCAGGGACTACGAGCAGTAGCGGCGCGGCGCGAGGCCGCACGGCGGACCGCCGCACCCGGTCTCCACCGACGCGACCGCTGATCGGGTTCCACGGCGAGCTTTCCGCTCCGTGGAAGGCGGTGGCGGTCGAGCACCCGTCAGGCTGTTCCAACACGCCTGCACCCACGAGGCGCTGACTGTCCCTACACAAACGAACCAGAGCGCCGAAGAGCAGTCGACAAGCTGGTGGCAATCACCCCGACAAGACACGAACTCAGAACATCCTAATTTCCTTCAAATCACCCTAAAGAGTGCTTAACTCTCGTACCGGTCCGACATCCGTCGGCCGACCCAGGCGTGCGCGCACGTGGCTGTCGTCGTCACCTGTGACTGTGGATCACCACTCGTGGCATCGCCGCGCTCGTGCCCGTCTCCACGAGAACGGACGAGGTGATCCGAGGTGGGTTCGCAGAGGTGGCGGTCACAGGCCGCGCGTTCCGCATACGGAGGTGGGGGGCGCGGATTCCTGATATCCCGCCCCGGATGGATCGGATGGTTGTCGCTCTCCGTCGCGCTGGCACTGGTCCTGACGATGCTCAGCCTGACGACCGTTTCGTGGGCGAAGCCGGTGCATCAGATCACCGGCCGCTGGGTCGAGGGCACGCCGTCCGTGCTGTCGAGTGGCGACGTGGTGACGGCGGAGTGGCGGGTGAACGTCAACGACGACGCCGCCGCGCCGTCCAACGAACCGGTGGACAACGTCACCTTCCAGGTGACCCTGCAGCACGGCACGTTCGGCGCGATACCCGACGCCTGTCTGACCGCTGGCGTGACCCCACCTTCGTCGCTCTCGGCCGACAGGGCGACCCTGACCTGCAACGTCGGCACGCAGCAGCAGGGCACCGCCACCGTCGTCCAGACCGCCGTGGTGGCTGACGGCGAGACCGGCGACAAGGTCTCCGCGACCGGCACCATCGCCGGTGAGACCGCGGCCGTCCCGGAGATCCCGATCAAGAACGTCTTCGGGATGGACATGGTCTGGAACTCTCCGGCCAACACCTTCCAGGACGGCGGCAGCTACTTCGACCTCGACTTCGAATGGACGCTCAACCTGAACAAGGGCGGCGATCCCGGCCCGGACTCGGTCAGCTACATCCTGAAGGTCGCACCGTCCGCCGGTACCGTCCAGGCCGGCCCGAGCGCCTGCGCCCCGTTCAGCGCGGGCTGGGCGGCCGAGCACCCGTGGTCCGGCGGTTCGCACCCGGCCGATCAGACCGCCCCGTTCGTGGGCTCCTGCACGCTGACGCCGACCGGCAACGCCAACGAGTTCAAACTGACCCTGACCGGGATCGACTACTCACAGGCGCAGGTGCCCACGAAGGACTCGCTGGGCCAGGCACTGCCGACCGACCGGGTGGCGGTGGCCAGCGGATCGGTGTGGTTCCGGATCACCACCGCGACCGACAAGTCGCTCTCCGTCCAGCTCTCGGCCTCGGCCCCGACCTACACCTCGGTCAACGGCCAGACGGCCCAGGACGTCCCGTCGAACAACACCTCCAGCAAGGTCATCGAGGCCGGTGGCTTCAACCAGGCCTGGGGCCTGCGAACGGGCGGCTCCTGGCACGACGACAACTACCGGGTCTCGCCGGGCAGCAGGGTCCAGGGCATCGTCTCCACCCAGGCCGCCAAGCAGACCATGCCCGGTGGCACCAAGCTGGGCCTGTGTGACGTGATCGACACCAGGTACGTGACGTTCGAGGGCGTCTCGTGGAGCAGCACGCTGCTCTCGAAGCTGGCGTTCGAGTACTACGTCGGCAGCTCGCCCAGCCTGGACCCGAACTCGGGAAGCTACAACCCGGACGCGTTCAGCTGCGGGACGGGTGGCGACGACCTCGGGGCTCCTGGCTGGGTGGCCACCGCGCCGGCCGACCTGACCACGGTGAAGGCGGTGCGCGCCAACTTCCTGCGGTCCGACCTCGACCCGGCCCTCTCGGCCGTCTGGGCCACTGCCATCCTCCTGGACCTGCGGATCAAGGACGGCGTCCCCGCCGGGACCGATGTCTGGACCTGGGGCCAGTACCGCCAGGGCGGTGCCTGGTTCTCCAACACGTGGGCCCTGGTCAACACGCCCAACGCCCGCTACCCCGGCACCACCGGCAGCCGCGACATCCTGCGGATCGTCGCGGCGACTCCCTCGATCTCCAAGTCGAGCGACCGTGCGGTCGTCAAACCGGGCGAGCCGGCGACGTTCACGCTCACCTACTCCGCCAACGGCGGCAGCGGCGTTCCGCCGACGGTGGACGGCTACGAGATCGTGGACACGCTTCCCGTCGGGATGACGTACGTCGCCGGCTCGGCCGCCCCCGAGCCGGCCGTCACCACGTCCGGTGGGCAGCAGGTCCTGACCTGGACCCTCAACGGGGTCACCACCAACACGGAGCACGCCCTGACCTACCAGGCGGTGGTGACAGCCGGGGCGACGCCCGGCCAGTCGCTGAAGAACACCGCGGTGGCGTCGTACGGTGGCCAGGACTCGGCTGTTGCCACAGCCTCGGTGACGCTCTCGGCGACCGGTCTGACGACGATCGGGAAGAGTCCCGATGCGGCGTTCATTCCGAACGTCAACGGTGACGGCAAGGGTTCGGGTTCGTGGACGGTGACGTTGCGGTCGTACGACCCGGCGGTGCAGGCGTTCACGGACACGATCGATGTGCTGCCGTACGAGGGGGACGGGCGCGGGACGTCGTTCTCGGGCTCCTACAAGCTGGCCTCGGTGACGCCGGTGGCGGGCGCGAAGGTGTACTACACCACCGCCTCCCCCGGATCGCTGTCCGACGACCCGGGCGATCCGATGAACGGCAAGGCCGGTGACGTCACGGGCAACAGCGTGGGATGGACGGAGACGTTCACCCCGGACGCGACCGCGGTGCGCGTGATCGGTCCCGAGCTGGCCCCGGGCGCGCGCCAGCAGTTCAAGGTCGCCGTGGCCACGGACGGCGCGGTGGGCGGCGACAAGCTCGTCAACCGGGCCCAGGCCCGCGACGCCCACACCGAACTCGTGATGCGCACCTCGGCGCCGATCACGGTGGCGAACTACTACTCGGCCTCTTTGAAGAAGTACGTGCAGGGCAAGGACGGGCAGTGGCACGACGCCAACGAGGCGGCGGACTACCCGGTCTTCCGCTACGGCGACACGGTCAAGTACCGCATCGTGGTCACCAACACCGGCCAGGGCACGCTCACCAACGTGAAGGTCTCCGACGACAAGTTCCCGCAGGCGGGCGCGTTCACGGTCGCCTCGCTGGCCCCCGGGGCGAGCGAGTCGCACGAGTTCAGCACGGTGCTGGACACGTCGGTGTCGGGCACGTTCGTCAACACCGCCTCCGCGACGGCGGACACCCCGCCGGACTCGGGCGTGCCGCCGGTCATCCCGCCGGACCCGGCCGGGATCGAGGTGACCAACTACATGGTGACCAAGGTCGCCGACCCCGCCTCCGGCCAGTCCGTCGCCCCCGGCGACAAGGTCACCTACACGGTCAAGGTGAAGCAGCAGGGTTCGGCTCCGGCCCCGGCCACGCTGTCGGACGACCTGGCGAAGGTGCTCGACGACGCCACCTACAACGGCGACGTCAACGCGACGACCGGCACGGCGGCGGTGACGGGCGGCGTGCTGACGTGGAACGGCACCGTCCCGGTCGGCGGCGAGGCGACGATCACCTACTCGGTGACCGTCAAGGCGGGCGGGGACGCCCAGCTCGTCAACGCCGTCCTGTCACCCGGCTGCGCGGTGGCCGCCGACGGCAGCACCCCGGACTGCACCACCCAGCACGCGGTGGGCTGGTACACCTTCTCCAAGATCGCCGATCCCGAGTCGGGTTCGCCGGTGCGGGTCGGTGACAAGGTCACCTACACCGTCACCATCACCCAGAAGGGCGCCGCCGAGGTCAAGGGCGCCACGATCACGGACGACCTGTCCAAGGTCCTCGACGACGCCACCTACAACAGCGACATCAAGGCCTCCACGGGCACGGCGGAGGTCAAGGACGGCAAGCTCACCTGGACCGGCGACCTCCCCGCCGGCGCCACCGCCACCCTCACCTACTCCGTGACCGTGACCGGCCTCGGCGACGCCCGGCTGCACAACACCGTCACCACCACCGACGACAAGCGCGGCCACTGCGAGACCGAGAAGGGCTGCGAGACCGAGCACCTCTACGGCTCGTACACCTTCAGCAAGGTCTCCGATCCCGAGTCGGGTTCGACGGTGCAGGTCGGTGACAAGGTCACCTACACCGTCACCGTCACCCAGCACGGCAAGGCCGAGATCAAGAGCGCCACCGTCACCGACGACCTCTCCAAGGTCCTCGACGACGCCACCTACAACGACGACGTCAAGGCCAGCACCGGCACGACCGAGGTCAAGGACGGCAAGCTCGTCTGGACCGGCGACCTCCCGGCCGGCGGCACGGCGACGATCACCTACTCCGTGACCGTCACCGGTGGCGGCGACACCAAGCTCCACAACGTCGTCACCACCACCGACAAGCGCGGCACCTGCGACGAAGCCGCGGGCTGCAAGACCAACCACGTCTACGGCAACTACGTCTTCGCCAAGTCCTCCGACCCGAAGCCGGGTTCGACCGTCCAGTTCGGCGACAAGGTCACCTACACCGTCACCGTCACCCAGAAGGGCAACGGCCACGTCGTGGGCGCCACCATCACCGACGACCTCACGAAGGTCCTCGACGACGCCGTCTACAACGGTGACGCCAAGGCCTCCACGGGCGAGGTCTCGGTGACCGACGGCACCCTCGTCTGGAAGGGCGACCTCCCGATCAACGGCAAGGCCACCATCACCTACTCGGTCGCCGTGCACACCAACGGCGACGGCCGGCTGCACAACGTCGTCACCACCCCCGACGGCAAGCGCGGCAGCTGCGAGACCGAGAAGGGCTGCGAGACCGACCACACGGTACCGAAGGGGAACACCCCCCCGCCGACCACCGACACCCCGGCCCCCGGCAGCCCCGACCCCGCACCGCAGCCCTCCGGCGTCCTCGCCCGCACCGGCACCACCGTGCTCACCGCGGCCGCCATCGGCGGCACGCTGCTGATCCTCGGCGGACTCGCCCTCGCCCTCAGCAGGCGCCGCCGCAACAGCTGAGGACCCTGAGCAACCCACCCGACCACCAGCCGGCGCCCGCCGGACCCCACGGAGCCCATCCGTGGGGTCCGGCGGGCGCCGCACGTTCACCGACGTCGGTGACGGGGCTCCACTCGGGCCGGGAGTCGACGGCACGTGGTCTCAGTTCTGGTCTCATTCGCCCCCGTCCAACCCGGTTCAACGGCCGCCCGGCGATTCGCTCCGCCGCAGTTCGAATCCCGTATCCTCCGCCGGCAGAAGGCCCGGACCGCATCACGCGGTCCGGGCCTTCGTCGTCTCGTCCTGTGCCCGGGCGGCGCCTCGGCCTTGGCCCGGCACACCGGGTTGGACGGGATTCCTTCGCTCCGTGTCTGCCGCCGGGCCGGGTTCAGCCACCACCCCCGTCGCCGGGCACAGCCCCGGTGATGGCCTGCGTCTCCCGCTCGATGATCTCCTGCAGCGGCAGGCCGTCGCAGTTGCCGAGGACCACGCCGACCCAGCCGGTGTAGGGGTAGATGGTCCAGCTGGCGCTGACACCGGGGTTGCCACCGCCGCGCCCGTACACCCACTGGCCGTTGACGATACGGACCGGCATGCCGTAGGCCCCGAACGACGAACCGCGATGGGGGATCTTGGCGCCGGTGAGCACCTCGGCCCAGGGCCGGTCCAGCACCGTTCCGTCGCCCAGCGCACGCGCGAACCGGGCCAGATCCGGCGCGGTGGCGAAGCCGCCGTCCCCGGGGGCGTCGATGAAGCCGCGGCCGGGGTTCTTCCCGAGCACGTCCGGGTACGGGCTGCCCTGGTCCAGGTTGCGGATGGCGTCCACCTGGCTGCCGTCGGCCAGCGTCATGTACGGGTGCGCGATGTGCGCGTCGGTGAGCCACTGCGGCCTGGTGAAGAACGCCGAACCGGTCATGCCACAGCGCCCGAGGATGTTCTCCTGCACGTAGTCCCAGTACGTCCTGCCGCTCACGGCCTCCACGATCAACGCGGGGATGCCGACATCGGCGCCGGAGTGGACGGTGGGCGTGCCGGGGGCGGCCACCGGCACGGACCGCCGGACCCATTGCTCGTTGTACTCGCGCACCTCCTCCCGGCTCCGGAAGACGCGCTGCACGTCCTCATCCGGGGTGTGCAGACCGGAGGTGCCGGAGAGCAGGTGGTGGATGGTCACCCGCTCGGCGATGTCCTCGGCGAAGCCCTTCAGGTGGGCGCCCACCGTGTCCGACAGGCTCAGCTTGCCCTGCTGTGCCAGCTGCAGGACGGCCACCGCGCCGAAGGGCTTGCCCGCCGAGCTGAGGCTGAACGCGGTGCCCTCGTGATTGCGAATCCCCTTCTCCCTGTCGGCCATGCCGTAGCCGCGGGACAGCACCGTCCTGCCCCGGTGCGACAACAGCACCACGCCGGAGAACTTCCCCTCGGCGGCCAGCCTCGCCACGTACTGGTCGTAGGCTCCGCCGGGACGGGTGGCCGGCGGGATGTCGGAGTCGGTGGAGGCCTGGTCGGCGCGGCCGGGTCGGGCGCCCGCCGACGGCGCGCCGGCCGCCACCACGCCGGCGGCCGCCAACCCGCCCCACCCGAGCAGCCGCCGCCGATCGATACCGCGTGCGGAATCCGAGTCCATGATCACGGTCCCTTCCTGATCGATAGATCGACCTGTGCAGGTCTACCGGCGACCGTTCTCGGCAACCGATCACCCGCTCATGTGGTCCTCGCACCTCCACTGAAGACGGAAGGCTGTTGCGGCGGCGTACGCGACTTTCCATACATCCGCGACACCCCGGATCCGCGGCGTCAAGGAAGTCGAATCGTGACGAGGAGACCGCCGGTGGGGCGGGATGCGAGCTCGATGGTCCCGTCGTGCGCTCGGACGATGCTGTGCACGATGGCCAGCCCGAGGCCGACCCCGGCGTGGTCGTCGGTGCGTGTGCGTTCCGTTCCGCGTCGGAAGGGTTCGGTGAGGGTCTGCAGGAGTTCCGCCGGGACGACCCGGCCGCCCGTGTTCTCGACCCGCAGCACGCTCGCGTCGTGCTGCGATTCGGTGTGGACCGTTACGGTGCCGCCGGAGGGGAGGTTGTGGACGATGGCGTTCTGGACGAGGTTGGTCACCATCCGCAGGATGAGCGCCGCGGAACCGAGGGTCTGCGTCTTCTCACCGGTGACGTCCAGCGCGATCCGCCGCTTTTCGGCGAGGGGAAGCAGCGTTTCGGCGGCTTCTTCGGCGATGAGGGACAGGTCGACGGGCTCGCGGGTGAAGCTCTTGCGGTCGGCGCGGCCGAGCAGCAGGAGGGCCTCCGTGAGGTCGATCGCCCTCCGGTTGACGGTGTGGAGCCGTTCGATGAGTTCGCCTTGGTCCCGTGCGGGGTCGCTGCGGGCCAGGTCGATGAGTGTCTTCGAGATCGCCAGCGGGGTGCGCAGTTCGTGCGAGGCGTTCGCGGCGAATCGCTGCTGTTCGGTGACGTGGGATTCGAGCTGTTCGAGCATGAGGTCGAACACGTCCGCGAGTTCACGGAATTCGTCCCGGGGACCTCGCATCCGGACCCGGTGGGACAGTGACCCGTTCGCGGCCGTCCGTGCCGCGTCCGCGATCCGCGTGAGCGGTGCGAGCATCCGACCGGCGAGGATCCATCCTCCCAGGAGGCCGAAGACCAGCAGGAAGGCCAGTGCCACGGCCGCGGCGGGGGCGAACGTACGCACGAGGACGTAGCGGTTGGGCGCCACCCCGAGAAGCCCCCGGGAGCTGTCGGGTACGTAGCGCAGTAGGAACACCCACACCACGGCCAGCAGAAGAGCACCGGCGATGAGGAGGAATCCGGCGTAGCTGATGGTGAGCTTCAGTCGGGCGCTGAGCCCTGGGCGCCTATTCACGAGTGCTGCCGGGGTGAACGGTGTCCATCCCGGTGTCCGTCCCGGTATCCGTCCCGGTGTCGATTCGGTAGCCGACGCCGGGCACCGTGGCGATGAGCCATGGTTCGCCGAGCCGTTTGCGCAGGCCGGAAACGGTGATGCGGACGGCGTTGGTGAAGGGGTCGGTATTGGCGTCCCAGGCCCGCTCCAGGAGTTCCTCGGCGCCGACGACACCGCCCTCGGCGCCGACGAGGACTTCGAGCACGGCGAACTGCTTCCGGGTGAGCGCGACGTAGCGTCCGTCGCGGAAGACCTGCCGGCGGAAGGGGTCCAGCCGTAGGCCCGCGATCTCGCTGACCGGGGGTCGGACGTGCGCGCGTCTGCGGTCCAGCGCCCGCAGACGCATGACGAGCTCCCGGATCTCGAACGGTTTGGTGAGGTAGTCGTCGGCGCCGAGCCCGAACCCGGACGCCTTGTCGTCGATCCGGTCGGCAGCGGTGAGCATGAGGATCGGCATGCCGCTGCCGGAGGCGACGATCCGTCGGGCGATCTCGTCGCCGGAGGGGCCGGGGATGTCGCGGTCGAGGACCGCAAGGTCATAGGAGTTGACGCCGAGCAGTTCCAGAGCGGAGTTGCCGTCGCCGGCGACGTCGGCGGCGATCGCTTCCAGCCGGAGACCGTCCCGGACGGCTTCGGCCAGGTAGGGCTCGTCCTCCACGATCAGCACGCGCATACCTGGAGCCTAAGCAGCACGGTGTATCGCCGGCATATGCTTCTTCACCCGGCTCGGACTCAGCCCCGCCGCCGCCCGCCAGCCCGTTCCGCACCCCCGGCCACGGCTGTGGTCTCGGCTCCGGTGGTGGCGGCGGATCGAGCGGGCGCCGACGCGAGTCCGGGGGCGGCTCTCAGAATCCCGGCGGGCGGCGGAACCCTCCGATCACCTCCGCGAGGCACTGCACGAACCGGACCGCGGTGCGGTCGTGCAGGTAGGGCGCGATCACCTGGATGCCGACGGGAAGGCCGTCCCGGGTCGTCCCGACGGGTGCCACCGCCGCGGGCAGGTGGTTGAGCGACGACGGTGCCAGCCACGGGAGCATCTCGCGGTACGGCCGGTCGGCGCCGTTGACCCGCAGGGTCCGGACCGACCAGCCGGGGTCGGGTCGGTGGTCGTGGGGGAAGGCGGCCGTGGGGCTCACCGGGCAGATGAGCACGTCGACGTCGCGGAAGAACCCGGCCCAGCGGCGGCGGGAGTGCTGGCGGCGTTCGTCGAGGTCGTGCCAGTCGCGGAAGCGGAGCGTCAGGTCCGAGGCGAACCCGCCGGCGGCCCCTTCCGCCGCGGCGGCCTCGACCAGCCCGGCGTACGACTCGGCCGGCTCGACCAGCCCGCTCTGTGCCATCAGCAACGGCTGGTAGAGGGCCATCGTCTCTTCGAGCCCGACCGGCCCCTCGCCCTCGACCACGGTGGCGCCCTCGGCCCGCACCGCCTCCAGCGCGGCCCGCACGATCGCGGCCGGCTCGCTGTCGACGGGGCAGAACGGGTCGTCGAGCCAGGCCGCGACCCGGAAGTCCCGCAGGGTGCCCGACCTGGCGGGAGGCAGCTCCAGCCGCCATCCGGGGGCGCGGTCGTGGTCCGCTCCCGCGAGGACGTCCAGGCCCAGGTCGAGGTCGTCGGCGTGCCGGCCGAGCGGGCCGAGTACCGCCATGTCGAAGTCCGCCAGCGTGCCGGGGGCATGTCCCGAGACGCTCCCGTACCTCGGCACGATCCCGAAGGACGGGCGCAGCCCGTAGACGCCGCAGAAGTGTGCGGGCACCCGGATCGAGCCCGCCGTGTCGCCGCCGAGTTCCAGGCCGGTCAGCCCTGCGGCGAGTGCCGCGGCGGACCCGCCGGACGAACCGCCGGGTCCGCGGGTCGGGTCCCACGGGTTGCTGGTGGTCCCGTAGACCTCGTTGCAGGTCTGCCAGTCCCGGGCGTCGGGCGGCATGTTGGACTTGCCGAAGACGACCGCTCCCGCGTTCCTGAGCCGTGCGACCGACTCGGCGTCGCTCGTCGAGACGTGGTGTCCCCAGCGGGTCGACCCTCCGGTGGTCCGCATGCCCGCGACTTCGAGACTGTCCTTGATGGTCACCGGGACGCCGTGCAGGCGGCCGAGCGGCTCGCCTCGGGAGACCGCGCGGTCCGCCGCCAGCGCTGCGGTCCTCGCGCCCTCCTCGTCCCGGGCGACGATGGCGTTCACCTTCGGATCGAGCCGCTCCACCCGGGCGAGGTAGTGGTCGAGCAACTCGATGCTCGACACCTCTTTCGCCGCGATCGCGGCAGCGAGCTGACCTGCGGAGCGGAATGCCAGATCGGTCATGCAGTTCTCCAGGGGAGGTCAGACCCGCGGCGGCCACAGCGCGGTGGCCGACGCAAAATCCCAGTTCAGGGCGGGTCTGAGCCGACCCTAGCGGACGTGGGGGACCATGTCGGGGCGTGTCCTTCATCACATTCGGCAGCGGCTGCGTCCGGTTCTCCGGGCCCCAGGGGGAAGCCCGCACCGGTGTCAGCCGATGCCAGCCGGCGTCAGCCGATGTCACGCGGGAGTGCCGCCCCGCCCCGGGAAGGCGTGCCGCCGGCCGGCGAGGGTGGTGGCCAGGGCGGCGGCGAGGAGGACGAGGGCGGACCAGGGCAGCGCGGTCGGGCCGGAGTGGTCGAGGAGGAGGCCGCCGGCCAGGCCGCCGGCGGCGATGCCGAGGTTCCAGCAGGTGACGAGCAGCGACTGGGCGATGTCGCCGCCCGGTCCGGCCGCGTCGGCGACGGCGGTCTGGAGGAGGGTGGCGGCGCCGCCGAAGCCGAGGCCCCAGAGCGCGGCGGCGGCGTAGGCGGGCCAGCCGGTCGGACCGAGCAGGGCGGCGGCGAGGAGCAGGGCCGCGGCGGCGAGGAGGACGGAGGCGGCGACGGTCAGGGGGCGCAGGTGGCGGTCGATCAGGACGCCGGTGCCGAGGATGCTCAGCAGTGAGGACAGTCCGATGACGAGCAGGACGGTGTCCGTCCGGCCGTCCAGCCCCAGGGGTGCGAGCAGCGCGGCGACGTACGTGTAGAGGACGTTGTGAGCGAGCACGAAGGTCGCCGTGACGGCGAGGACGGCGGCCACGCCCGGCGTCCGCAGCACCTGGCGGACGGGGGTGCGGGCCTGGTCGCTCAGGCCGGGCGGTTCCGGGAGCGCGAGCAGCATCCAGCCGGTCAGCGCCACGGCGATCACGCTCATCAGCCCGAAGGTGAACCGCCAGCCCACCAGCCCGGCCAGCAGGGTGCCGGCGGGTACGCCGACCGACAGGGCGACCGTCGAGCCGGCCATGGCGACGGCCATCGCCCGCCCGCGCTGCTCCGGTGCGACGATGCTCCGGGCGTACCCGGCCAGCAGCGCCCAGAGCAGTCCGGCGACCAGGCCGGCCGCGAACCGGGCGGCCATGGTGAGCGGGTAGTTCGACGAGACGGCGGTGACGGCGTTGGCCGCGGCGAAGCCTCCGACGGCGACCAGCAGCAGGCGCTTGCGCGGCAGGTGCCGGGTGGCGGCGGTCAGCGGGATGGCGGCCGCGATGGAGCCGGCCGCGTAGAGCGTGACGGACTGCCCGGCGGCGGACTGGCCGACGCCGAGGTCGGCGCTCATCGCGGGCAGCACTCCGGCGGGCAGGGCCTCGGTCATGATCGTGACGAAGCCGCCGGTGCTCATGGCCAGCAGCGCGGGCCAGGGCAGCTTCGGGCCGGGGGCCGCCGGCGCGGCGGGGGCGCGGAGTTCGGGAGTGGGCATGGGCCCGATCGTCTATCGTTGACATCCGTGTCAAGGTCCAGCCGGGGAGGCACCGGCCCGGGGTGAGGGTGGTCACACATGCGCATCGGCGAACTCGCCCGGCGGGCGGAGACCACTCCGCGCATGCTGCGCTACTACGAGAAGCAGGGGTTGCTCACGCCGCGCCGCGAGGCGAACGGCTACCGCGCGTACGACGAGTACCTCGTGGACCGGGTGCTTCAGATCCGCGGGCTGCTGGACGCGGGGCTGCCGACCCGGATCATCAAGCAGGTCCTGCCCTGCCTGGGCACGCCGCGGACGATCCACTTCGCCGACGCCACCGCGGAGATGCTCGCCACCCTGGAGTCCGAGACGGACCGGATGAGCCGCCGGATCCTGTGCCTGACGCGCAACCGGGACGCCATTCTGGAGTACCTGGGCGTGGTCAAGGGCCTCTCCCGATCCGCCGAGGAGCCGCCGAGCGTCCACCGCTCGAACTCCGCCGCTTGACCTTGCCACGGGTGTCATGGTTGGACGCTGTCGCCATGACCGACACGAACGTCACGAACGACGCGAACGACACGTACGACATGAATGACACGCACGACACGACCGGCTCCGGGATCCGTCACACCGCCTTCGGCGACGGCACCCCGATCGTCCTGATCCACGGCTACACCGTCGACCACCGCGTCCTGCTCCCGCTGGAGGCCGCCTTCGCCGACCGCCCGGGCTGGCGGCGCCTCTACCTCGACCTCCCCGGCCACGGCGCCAGCCCCCGGCTGCCGGGCACCACCTCGGCGGCCGCCCTGACGGAGGCCGTCGGCGGATGGATCGAGGACCAGGTCGGCCGGCAGCCCTTCGCCGTCGTCGGGCAGTCCTTCGGCGGCCAGCTGGCCCGGGCGGTGACCGCACGGTTCGGCGAGCAGGTGCTGGGCTCGGCGCTGCTGGTGCCGGTGGTGCGCTGGGGCGCCGAGCGGACCCTGCCCGAGGAGTCCGTGGTCGAGCGCGACGACGACCTCCTCGCCCGCCTCCCGGACGCCGACCGCGAGCTGTTCCGGTACGTCATGGCCCGTCACACCGAGCCGAGTCGGGAGCTCTTCGAGCGGTACGTCCGGCCCGGCTGGCAGGCGCACGACCGGGCGGCCGCCGCCGAGCTCGAAGCCGACTTCCTGCTGCCGCACTGGCCGGAGCACCGGGCGCCGCAGCACCACGGCCACCACCTGCTGGTCACCACCCGGCAGGACGCCCTGGTCGGCTGGCGCGACCAGCTGGCCCTGCTCGACCACTACCCCCGGATGGCCGCCACCGTCCTCGACGGCGCCGGCCACAACCCCCAGATCGAGGCCGCCGAGGCCGTCCGCACCCCGTTCGGCCACTGGCTCGACCGGCTCGCGGACGGACTCGGGCACGCCGGCGCGTAGGCGGGGAGACGTCGACGGCCCCGCGACCGGTCATGCCGATCGCGGGGCCGTTCACCGCTGTCACCGGAGCCGGGGGCGGGGCCGGGGCCGCGGCCGGAGGCCGATCCGGGTGAACGCTGGGTGCTGGAGCGGGGGTCGCTGGTCCGCGGCCGGTACTCGTACCGGCCCGCCCGGTGCCGTGTAGCTGCCGGCGGCGCAGATGGCGGGATGCGGCCAGGCACGAGGACAACCACGTCGCCTCGGTCCGGTCGATGATCGGGCCGCTGACGGTGATCATCCCGTCCAGAGCCTCACCGACGCGTATCGAGTTGTCGCCGACGTGAAGCAGCTGCCCCGATGGTCCGGAACGGCCCGGCCGCGGCTCGTATCGGCCCCCAGTACAGGACCATGCGGCAGGTCGGAGGCCCGGCCCCCGGGGTGGGGCCGGGCCTCCGTGGGCGTCCGGGGCAGGCGGACGCCCGGTCAGGGGGTGGGTGGGGTGGGTCAGGGGATGAGGGCGTGGGTCGGGGGCGGGGTGGGGGCGGTGGGGGCGGGGGTGTGGTGGGGGGTGGGGCGGAGGGGCCACCAGAGGGCGCGGCCGAGGAGGGTGGCCAGGGCCGGGACCAGGGCGAGGGAGAGGACGACCGCGGAGAGGAGGATGCCGAGCGTCAGCGCGAAGGCGGTCTGTTCGGTGCCGGGGGTGGTGGCGAGGGTGGCGAAGGAGCCGGCCAGGACCAGGCCGGCGGTGGCGACGGCGGGCGTGGTGTGGCGGACGGCGCGGGCCACGGCGGCGCGGGCCGGGCCGGGCTGGTGCATCTCCTCGCGGATCCGGTCGGTGATGAGGATGTTGTAGTCGGTGCCCAGCGCGACGACGAACAGGAACAGCACCAGGGGGAGGGTGAAGTTGACGCCGGGCTCGTCCAGCACGTGCTGGAACAGCAGGGTCGCAGCGCCGAGGGTGGCGGCGAAGCCGAGGCCGACGGCGAGCATCAGCACCACCGGGGCGAGCAGGCTGCGCAGCAGGAGCAGCAGGATCAGGGCGATGAGGGCGGCGGCGACCGGGAAGACGATCGCCAGGTCGTGGTCGACGGCGACGGAGACGTCGGCGAAGATCGCCGCCGCACCGCCGACGTGGGCGCTGGTCCCGGCGGGCGTGTGGGCGGCGACGGTGGCGCGGACCGGGCCGGAGGCCAGCTCGCGGGCCCGTGCGCTCTGCGGGTCGACGGTGAGGAAGAGGTCGATCCGGGCGGCGCGGCGGTTCTCGTTCAGGACGGTACCGCCGACCTGGCCGACGCCCTCGGTCTTGGCGAGGGCGCGGGAGAGGCCGTCGAGCCGGGCGGGGTCGAGGGCGCCGCCGTCGTTCGCGGTGACGTAGACGGTGGTCGGGTCGGACACGCCGGCCGGCAGGGCGCGGGCGATCTCCTTGGCGGTGGCCGCGGCCGCCGTCCCGGAGTCGCCGCCCTGGCCGTAGTCCATCTTGATCCCGGTCATCCCGGCGGCGAGCGCGGCGAGCAGTGCGACGGAGCCGAGCAGCAGGACCACCGGGCGACGGGCGACGAAGGCGCCGTAGCGGGCGGCCGCGCCCGGGCGCGGCTCCCGGTCCAGGCTGCGGGAGGGCCAGAACATCTTGCGCCCGCAGGCGGCGAGCAGGGCCGGCATCAGGGTGAGGCTGCCGAGCAGCATGATCAGGACGGCGACGGCGATCGCCGGTCCGAGCGCGCGGAACTGCCCGAAGCTCGCCACGCCCAGGGTGGCGAAGGCGGCCACGATGGTCAGCGCGGCCGAGGTGATCGCGGTGCCGACCCGGCCGGAGACCTCGGCGGCCGCCTCGCGGGCGGGCTGGTCGGGCCGGGCGCGCAGGTGCTCGCGGAACCGGAAGAGCAGGAACAGCAGGTAGTCGACGCCGATGCCGAGCAGCACCACGGAGATCAGGCCCGGGGTGGAGACGTCCAGCCGCAGACCGGTGAGCATCGCGGCGCCGGCCACCGCTCCGGCGGCCACGCCGCCGATCAGGGCGACCGCGAGCAGCGGCAGCACGGCGGCGAGCACGCTGCGGAACACCAGCACGTTGAGCAGGACGATCAGCACGGTGACCAGGCTGCTGCCGATCAGCGCGGCGACCCGGTTGTCGTCCGCGGTGTCGGCGGCCTCGGCCAGTCCGCCGGTGAACCCGGTACGCATCCCGGCGGCGTCGAACTGGGCGCGGGCGGAGTCCCGGAAGGTCCGGTAGACCTCCTGGACACCCTCGTCCACGGCGCTGCCGGTCAGTTCGACGGAGAGCAGCTCGAAGCTCCGGTCGGGCGCCGTCATCGCCGGGGCGACCCGGGGGGTCTGCGAGCGGTCGGGCTTGAGGAACGCCGGCTCGTCCTCGTTCCTCGGCATGGTGACGCGGCGCTTGCCGAGCTCCACCGCCGCGGCCCCGATCCGCCGCTGGTCGTCGTCGGTGAGCGCCTTGCCGTCGCTCCGGGCGACCAGCACCGTGACCGTGGTGGCGTCGGGCTTCACCCCGAACTCCTCCTCGGCGATCCGCAGGGCGGCGGCCGAGTCGTAGCTCTTGGGCAGGAAGTCACCGGTCTGGGACTGGGTGACCCGGCCGAGCAGCGTCGGGCTCAGCGCACCCAGTGCCAGTCCCAGCACCGCCCAGAGGGCGATGACCTTCCAGGCGTGTCTGGTGGAGAATCCGGTCAGTGCGCGGATCACGGTGCCCTCCGGGTGACGGACGCGGGCGTCGTGCTGGACGCGGGCGTCGGGCTGGTCGCCGGGGGTTCCCGGCAGGTTTCCAGACCATCAGGCGAAAGGGGTGCCGGGCGTCCGGGCAGCGGACGATCCGGGCCGGGGCCCCCGGTCCCCCCGGCGGGCCGGAACCGGGAGCGTGCTCCTGGTCCGTCCGCGCGTCCTCGGCCGGAGGGACCATCCGGGGCCGGGCGGGCCGGTGCCAGAATGGGACGTCAACGCTGGTCGGCCGGGAGGACGAGGATGGACGGGCGTCAACACCCCGGCGCGGCCGTGGACGGGGTGCCGCAGACGCGTGGGGCGGCACAGCAGCGCGAGGTGCCGCAGAGCCGCGAGGTGCCGCAGAAGCGCGAGGTTTCGCAGAGCCGCACGGACGGGCTGCCGTGGACCCAGGCCGACGCGCTGGTGGCCGTCATCACCGGCACGCTGGACCTGCTCGCCCACCTGCTCGTCAGCGAGGTGTCGGGGACCAACGCCGTCGGTGTGCCGGGCTTCGTCCTGCTCGTGCTGTCGGGTGTGCCGCTGCTCGCCCGGCGCCGCCGTCCGGTGCTGGCGCTCGCCGCCGTCCTGCCGCTCCAGTCCGCGATCGACCTGTCGACCCCGATGGGCATCCACTTCGGTGCCGTCCTGACGGTGGCGGTGTACTCGGTCGCCCGCAACCGCGCCTGGCCGGTCACCGCGGGCGCCGTCGCGACGACGGCGCTGGTGACGATGCTGAACCAGAGCGACTTCCCGCTGCCCTCCGCGGAGTCTGGCATCGCGGCCCTCGCCTCCACGGCGCTGGTGGCCGGCGGCGGCCTCGCGGTCGCCCGCTGGCAGCGCGAGGTGGACGCCAACCGCAGGCTGCTGGCCGACCGCGCGGTGGCCGAGGAACGCCGCCGCATCGCCCGGGAGTTGCACGACATCGTGGCCCACCACATCACCACCATGCAGCTGATGGCCGGCGGCGCCCGCGCCAACCTCGCGAACCCGGAGGTGGTCCGCGAGGCCCTGGTCACCCTGGAGTCCTCCGGACGGCTGGCCCTGCGCGAGATGCGCCAACTGCTGGACGTCCTGCGGGCCGGCGACGAACCGGACGCCGACCCGGCCTCGCCCCAGCCGGGGGCCGACGACCTCGGCCGGCTGGTGGAGGAGTCCCGCCGGGCCGGGCTGCCGACCGAGTTCGGCGTGCACGGGCCGCGCCGCCCGCTGCCGCCGACCGTCGGCCTGACGGTGTTCCGGATCGTCCAGGAGGGCCTGACCAACGCGCGCAAGTACGCGGGGCCGGCCAACGCGTCCGTCCTGCTGACCTACCATCCGGAGGGGATCACCGTCGAGGTGAGCGACGACGGCCGGGGCGTGCCCGGCCAGGACACCGGGCACGACCCGGGGCGGAGCGGGTACGGCCTGATCGGCATGCGCGAGCGGGTCGCCCTGCACGGCGGCACCCTGGAGGCGGGACCGCGGCCGGAGGGCGGCTTCGCGGTGGTGGCCGAGCTGCCGCTGGCGGCGGAGGAGGCGGCCGAGGCGGCCGTCCAGCGCGGGGAGCCCGCCGAGCACGCCGGCGGCGGGCTGCGCGGAGAGGCGGTGTACCTGTGACGGCCCTGGAGCCCGGGATCCGGGTCCTCATCGTGGACGACCAGCCGCTGGTCCGGCGCGGTCTGTCGCTGATCCTCTCGCCGGACCCGGCCTTCGAGGTGGTGGGCGAGGCGGAGGACGGGGAGCAGGCCGTCGCGCTCGCCCACCGGCTGCGCCCCGACGTCGTGGTGATGGACATCCGGATGCCTGTCATGGACGGGGTCGCGGCGACCGAGGAGCTGGCCCGCACCCTGCCCGGGTGCCGGGTCCTGGCGCTGAGCACCTTCGACATGGACGAGTACGTGGTGGCCGCGCTGCGCGCCGGCGCGTACGGGTTCCTGCCCAAGGACGTCTCGCCGGAGGACCTCGGCGCGGCGATCCGCACCGTCCACACCGGGGAGGCGGTGGTCGCCCCGCGCCTGCTCACCCGGCTGATCTCCGCCTACGTCCGGACGCCGCTCGGCGCACCGCCGCCGCCCGACGTCGCGGCGGGGGAGCTCACGCCCCGCGAGGTGGAGGTGTGGCGGCTGATGGCCGCCGGCCTGGACAACGCCGCGATCGCCCAGGCCATGGACATCAGCCACTCCACCGTGAAGAACCACATCACCAGCCTCTTCGGCAAGCTCGACGTGCGCGACCGCGCCCAGGCCGTCATCGCGGCGTACGAGTCCGGCCTGGTCACCGCCCGTTCGGGGGGCGGCGAGCAGACCGGGGCGAGGGGTTAGGGCCCGATCACCGCTTCGCGCAGAGGACCTCGTCGAACAGGGCCTGAGCGTGCTCCAACCCCTGGGGGGAGGGTGCCAGGTTCGCGGTGACGGCGATGGTCGCGGCGCGGCCGTCCTCGGTCACGCCCGGGAGGGTGTGGAAGCCCGGTACGGCGCCGCCGTGCCCCCAGGCGACCTTGCCGCAGCTCAGCGACCGGCGGATGAGCCCGAGCCCGTACTCCTCGCCCGCCGGCACCCCGGGGCCCTCCGGGACCTTCACCGTGGTGCGCATCTCGGCGAGCTGGGCGGGCTTGAGCAGCCTGCCGCCCAGCAGGCCGACGAAGAACCGGCTCAGGTCACTCGGTGTGGAGACCAGCTGCCCGGCCGCCCACCCCCAGGAGGGGTCCAGCTCGGTGACGTCGTCGAGCGAGCCGTCCGGGCGGGCCGCGTACCCCCGGGGGTGCGGCTCCCGGATGCTCTCGTCGCCGACCCCCGGGAAGTAGGTGTGCCGCAGCCCGAGGCGGTCGATCACCCGCTTGGTCAGCTGTTCGGCGAGTGGGCGGCCGGTGACCTTCTCGACCAGCAGGCCGGCCAGGATGTAGTTGGTGTTGCTGTACGACCAGCCGGTCCCGGGGGCGAAGAGCGCCTTGCGGGAGAGCCCCATGTCGAGCAACTCGCGGGGCTGGTAGTAGCGGTGGCGCCCGGCGCCGAAGACCTCCTCGAATATCTCGTCGGTGAAGTTCGGCAGTCCGCTGGTGTGCTGGAGCAGCTGGCGCACCGTGATCGCGCGGCCGTCGATGCCCTCGCCGCGGACCAGCCCGGGCAGGTAGCGCTCGATCGGGGCGTCAAGCTCGACCTTCCCCTCCCCGACCAGCTGCAGGACGACCACGGCCACGAAGGTCTTGGTGTTGCTGCCCGCCCGCACCTGACCGTCCACCGGCACCTTCGCCCCGGTCCGCAGGTCGGCGACGCCGGCGGTGTAGTCGCGGGCCCGGCCGTCACGCGGGAGCACCGAGGCCATCGCGGCGGGGTAGCGGCCCTCCTTGACCAGGCGCTCCAGCCCGGCCCGTACCGCGTCCTTGGGACCGGCGGACGGCGCCGCCGAGGCGGGGGCGGTGCCGGCCACGCCGAGCGCGGCGGCCGTCGCCAGCAGCAGGACGAGGGCGTGCCGGGGCGACGCGCCCGCGGCGGTGGTACGGCCGGCCCGGGGGCGGCGGGAACGGTGATCGGGCATGCGGAGGCTCCTTGGGTACGGCGCGACGAGGGCGCGGAGAGGGCGGAGTGCGCGGTAACGGCGGTGCGCAGTAAGGCGGTGCGCAGTAAGGCGGTGCGGTGACGGCGGTGCGCGGTGACGGCGGTGCCCGCCGCGCGGGCGGACCGCGGTGACCACGGACCCGACCCTAGGAAGCGGACCCGCTGCCGGGCATCGCCCGACGGCAGGAGGACCGGGCTCCCGCCGTGCCGCCGGTCCGGTACCCCGCTCCCGCCTCGGCTCCTCCCACCGCACCTCCGACCCTCGGACCGCGGACGCCACGAGGCGCCCGGGACCGTGAAGTCCCGGGCGCCTCGGCGGGGTTACAGGTTGAGCAGGGTGCGGCGGGCGAAGTCCGCGCCCTGCAGCGGTTTGACGGCGAGCCGCAGCAACGGCAGCGGATTGTCGTCACCGGCGATCCGGTTGGTGCTCAACTCGCCGCAGGACAGGCACTGGTGGACGATCAGCCACTCCCCGTCCGCGCGGACGGACATGCCCAGGGCCTCCATCCGCCCGCGGCAGTCGGCGGCGCGGTCGCCGGGGACCCGGCGGTCGACGTGGAGGCTGGTCAGGCAGTTCGGGCAGTGGTTGCGGTGGGCGGTGCCGGGGGCGTCCAACGGGACGTCCAACCGGCAGCCGACGCACCGGAAGTCGTTCGCCCGGTGTCCGCCCCGGGCGTGCAGGACGTCCTTGGGCCGCTGCCGGCGGCGGTCGCCGCTGGTGTTCTTCTGGCGTGGCACGGTCGGGGCTCCCTCTCGTCCGGGCGGTTCAGAGCGAACCGAACGCTTCGAGCGGGAACGGCGGCTGGGCCAGCGGCCGGACGGCGATGCGCATGAGGATGAGCTGGTTGTCGTCCGGAAGGACCGGGTTGGACGTCAACTCGTCGCAGCGCACGCAGCGGTGGACCACCATCCAGTCCCCGGTGCGCAGTACGGCGATAGCGATCGGGGACATCCGCCCGTGGCACGCGCTCGGACCGCCCTCGACGTGGTCGAGGACGTGCTGCGAGTGCAGGCAGGACGGGCAGTGGTTCCGCCGCGCGCCGTCGGCGCCGAACGTGGACACGGTCAGACCGCACCAGGCACAGGTGAAGGTGGCGGTCTTCTGGGTGTTGCTGATGGTGGAGTTGGCGCTGGTGGAGTTGGTACTGGACACCCGGGGTGCTCCTTGCTGGAGGTCGACAATGACAGCAAGAGCAGGCCGAGCGGCCTCGACGACGATCCGTCAGGCAGTGTGGCGAGGCGCACTCGGCGCGGTCCGGGACATCAAGACACCCTCTCGGAGGTACGGGCCCATAACGGGACGAACGGGCGGAGCGCCGAGCGTAACAACCGGGCCGCCGCCCGGGCCACCGGTTTTCTCCGCCCCGAACACGTGCCCCGAACACGTACCCCGGGAACCCGGACGGGCCGGAGCCGGCGCCGATTGTCATTGGCGGCGGGTAGCCTCGGCCACCGTGGGTGATCCGACAATCGACCTGATGAGCCGTCTGGCAACGCTGGACGACAACGACGTGCTCAACCGGTACGTCGCGGAGACCGGGATGATCGCGAGGCACAGCGAGTTCCTGCCGCTGGTGCTGGCCTTCCTCCATCGCGCCACCGAGGGCGGCTCGGGCGTTCGCCCGTCACGGCAGTACCGGGAGAGGATCCGTGCCGCATCGGCGTCGATAGAACTGCTCCTCCAGATCATCGACGACACGAAGAGCCACCTCGATCTCGTGCGCAAGGACGCGACCCCCGTGATGAGCGCCTGCGCGGGCCGCTTCATGGGCCGCGAGGTGGACCCTCTCGAAGACTGCCGGGGGCGGCTCGCCTTCTGGCTGGCGGAGGAGGAAGGGAAGCTCGTCCACCTCCGGACCAGGCTGGCCGAGGTCGAGTTGGCGTACTGGGACGCGCGCCACGGTCAGTGCCGGGACGCGACGGACCCCCGCATGCCGCTGCGGAACGCGCCGCTGGTCGAGCACCCTGAGACGCTGCACCGGATAGACGCCGAGATCACCCGCAGCTCCGCCCGGATCGTCTACGAGATGAAGAAGCAGCCCGCCGTCCTGTTCGAACCGCGGAACACCGTCCCGATCGCCGTCGTCGACGAACTCACCGCGCCCGCCTTCGAGCGGCTCGTCGCCGCGCTGATGGAACGCGACGGCTTCGACATCCGCCGGCGGGGCGGGTTCGGCGGCGACGCCGCCGCCGACGTCATCGCCCGCTGGCCGATCGAGCAGCTCTTCGCGGTCCAGGTGAAGCACACGAGGCGCGGCCGGAAGGTGGAGCCCAGCGTGGTCCGGGAGGTCGCGTCCGCCGCCTACGGGATCCACGAGGCCGACTTCGCCGTCATCGTCACCAACGGCGATTTCACCCAGGGTGCGCTCTCCGACGCCGAGCGCCTGAAGGTGTCCCTGGTGAATCGCATCGACCTGGTCCGCTGGGTCGAGCTGGGCGAGCCGCTGATCGGCATCCTGACCGGTGTCCGGTCCTGACCGGTGCCTGGTCCTGAACGGGGCTCGCCCGGTCAGGCGGGGGTGGTGCGGATGACCGGGTCCTGGGCGAGGTCGGTCAGGAGGGCGTCCAGCTTGGCGCGGTCGACCGAGGGCATCAGGAAGACGTGGGCGTAGCCGCGCAGGCTCGCCGGGTCGCCGGGGGTGGTGAGGACGTTCTCGCAGGACAGGGACCACTTGGCCACCAGGTCGGCGCCGGGCTTGCGGAAGCGGACGGTGATCGCGCCGGGCGTGCGGGCCGGCCAGAGTTCGGCGCCGGTCTCCTGCTCCAGCTCGTGGAGCCGGCGTTCCAGGTAGCCGGCCAGCTCCTGGGAGCGGCGGATCCGGTCGACCTGGTCGCGGTAGGAGTGCCGGGAGAGGTGGTCCCACAGCACCAGGGGCGAGAGGCCGTTGCGGGATCCGGCGAAGGTGCTGTCCGGTGCGCCGATGTACTCGGGCTGGGTGGGCGGGTCGAGCTGGTACTTGGCCTTCGTCATGAAGACGCCGCACGGCCACGGCACTCCGGCCCACTTGTGGCCACTCATCGCGATCGAGGCGACGGGGTCGACGTCTCCGGACGCCCGACTCGGGAGGGTGAGGCCGAAGTCGAACTCCGGTACTGTGGCGGCGGGTTCGGGCGACCAGCCGTACGCCGCCGGGTCGTCGGCGGCCATCCGGAGGAACGGCGCGTAGCCGGCGCCGAGCGCGCCGTCGACGTGGATCCAGAAGCCCCGGTGCTCGCCGCTGCCGGCGGACGGCAGCAGGCCGTGGCGCTCGAAGACCGGCAGCAGCCGCTCGCACGCGCCGCGGACGTCGTCGTGGGCGCCCTTGAAGGTGCTTCCGAGGTTGAAGTTGACGAAGACCGGGTGGCCCTTGGCCGCGAAGAACTCCACCAGGACCGCCAGCGCGTCCACGTCGACGGCGCCGGGCCCGTCCCAGGAGTGGCCGGACGGTCCGGGCAGCGAGGGCACCTCGGCGGGCCAGTCGCCGCCGAGCGGGCACTCGCCCGGGTAGTCCGCCGTGCCCACCGCGTGGAAGGTGTCGACGCCCAGCACCCGGACGGCCTTGGCGAAGGAGTAGTGGGTGTCCTCCGAGTAGAACGCCACCGGGCGGGGCGCGCCGGGGCGGGTGAGGTAGTCGCGGGCGTTCCAGAGGGCGTACATGTTGCCCTCGGTCGAGCCCATGGAGAGCATGTAGCCCCAGTAGGACTCGGGGTCGGCGGGGTCGTACGGGCGTCCGGCGTGCCAGAGGCGCGCGTAGTAGTCGAGCACGGCGCGCTCGACGACCTTGGTGTTCGGCTTGTAGCCGCCGCTCTGGAACGGGTCGCCGAGGTTGTTGATGTTGCTCAGCATGAAGCGGGCGAGGTCGAGGGCGCTGCCCGCGAGTTCCTGGGTGGCCTGGTAGCCGACGAGGTGACGGCGCTTGCGCGTCAGGTACCCGTCCATCCGGTCGAGGGCGCGCAGCCGCTCGCCGTCGGTGAGCCCCTCGGCGGGTATCGCGAAGTCCTCGCTCTCCGGCGCGGCGTCGACGTGGATCGGGGCGGTGTGGATCGGGGCGGTGTGGGCCGGGGCGGTGTGGGCCGGGGCGCCGTCGACCGGGGCAGCGTCGACCGGAGCGGTGTGGACGGCGGTGGGGCTCATGGGGGCGGCGCTCCGGGTTCGCTGGGGTAGGTCGGCCCAGGGCCGCTTCGCCCGCCAGGATGGAACTTTCCATCATGTGATGGAAGGACTTCCGCAGAAGATTCAGATCGAGGCGCCCTCACCTTGCGAATCTGCGGGATGGTCGGGGACGCTGAGCGACGTGCCGAATTTTCCGCAGGCCCACCGGGCGCCCATCGACGACACCGACCGCGCGATCCTGCGCCTCCTCGCCGAGAACGCCCGCACACCGAACAACGCGCTCGCCGAGGCCGTGGGCATCGCCCCCTCGACCTGTCTGGCCCGGGTGCGGGCGCTGCGCGACCGCGGCATCATCCGCGCCTTCCGCACGGAGATAGACCCCGCCGCCATCGGGCTGCCGCTGCAGGCGATGATCTCGGTCCGGCTCCGGGCGCACACCCGCGAGCAGATCGAGAGCTTCCGGAGCACCGCCCCCGACCTGCCGGGCGTCCTCGCCGTGTTCCACATGGCCGGCTCCGACGACTACCTGCTGCACGTCGGCGTGGCGGGCCCGGAGGAACTGCGCGACTTCGTCGTGGACCACCTCACCACCCACCCCGCGGTGGCGCAGACCCGGACCAACCTGATCTTCGATCAGATCCCGGGCCGCCGCTACCTGACCAGCGACTGACGTCCGCCGTCGGACGGTGGGCGGCCGGCGGTGGACGTCCGCCGTCGGCCAGGTGTGGGCGCCCGAGTGTGTCTTGCGGGGCGATCTGTAGACCGGTCTACAGATTTCTGGCCCGAACTATGCAGACCGGTCTACTGAAATCAGTAGACCGGTCTGCATAGTTTCTACCGCCAGCCCCTACCGCCCGTCGGCGTACAGGGCCTGGACGGTGGCGTAGGCGGGGGTGTCGGCGGCCGCGCCACCCGCAGGGGCACCGGCGCGGATGGCGAGGGCCGTGGAGACGGCGGCGGCGAGAGCGGTGCGGTAGAGGTAGGAGCCGAGACTGACCCGGGCGACACCGAGGGCCGCGAGCTCGGGAAGGGTGGGGCCGGTCGGGGTGTAGAGGATGTTCAGCGGGAGGGCGAGGCTGCCGCAGAGCCGCCCGATCGCGCCCGGATCGGTGAGGCCGGGGACGAACAGGCCGTCGGCACCGGCCAGTTGGTAAGCGGCGAGGCGACGGTCGGTCTCCTCCGCCGGGTCGGGCAGGGCCAGCCAGTGGGTGTCGGTGCGGGCGTTGACGAACAGCGCCGGGGCGGCCGCCTTGATCGCGGTGATCTTGGCGGCGTGCACCGCGACCGGGGTGAGCGCCCCGTCCGGACGGCCGTCCTCCAGATTGATCCCGACGACCCCCGCGTCCGCCAACTCAGCTGCGAACGCTGCGACTTCATCCGGTTCGTCGCTGAAGCCGTTCTCCACGTCGACGGAGAGCAGGTAGCGCCCGGAGCGGCCGAGGCGGCGGGCGAGCCGGAGCGTCTCGTCGCGGGTCGCGGCGGCGCCGTCGGGCAGCCCGGCCGCCGCCGCGACGCCGAGGCTGGTGGTGCCGATGGCGGCGAAGCCCTGCTCGGCGAGGACGGCGGCGGAGGCGTGGTCCCAGGCGTTGGGGAGCAGCAGCGGCTCACCGGGGCGGCGGTGCAACGCGGCGAACCGCGTGTCGAGCGGGGCGTGGCTCATCGGACGGTGGTCCTCTCGTGCGGACGGAGATCGCCGACGGCGTCCGCGTAGTACGCGGATTCGGCGACGTGGAAGGCGAGCCGGCGGAACGACCACCCGGTCCCGGGCGAGTGGTCGAGCTGGTCGGGGGTGAGCGCGGTGAGCCGGGCGGACCAGATCCGGGCGAGCCGGGTGAGCCGGCTGCGGGCCTCGTCCAGGTCCACCGGCGTGAACGGCGCGAGATCGGCGGGGGTGGTGGCGGCGGAGGCGTGCCAGTGGTCGGGTTGGGTCGGCTCGCCGGCCAGCCGGGCCTCCAGCTCCGCGAGGTGGTCGAGGAGGTGGTCGGTGACCCGGCGGATCGCCTTGTGCGGGGTGTACGTGCGGCCGTCGGTGGTGGCCGGGCGGCCGTCCCACGCGGTCCACGTCCCGGCGAGGGCGAGGACGTGCTCGACCATGGCCGGCACCAGCCCGGCCGGGTCCCGGTCGTCGACGGCCGGGGCGGGCTCGGCCGCGCCGGGTTTGCCCGCCTCCCCACCGACCGGCGCCACGGCGGAGGCGCCGTACAGGATGCCCGCCGCGACGGCGAGCGCGTGCGTCCGGCCGGGGCAGAGCCTCGGCGGAGCGCCGAAGGTCAGCGGCGGCAGGTCGGGGCGCTCGGCCTGGGCCGCGGCGATGTCGAGCAGCACGTCCGCCCCGGCCGGAACGGACACCCCGCCCACCTCGGTCGGCCGCACGGCGCGGCGGCGCATCGTCCGCACGGGCGGATCGCGCCGCAGCGCGGCGGCGAGCGGATCCCCGGACTCCGCCCCGGCCGCCCGCGCGTGCTCCACCAGGGCGGCGGTGGCGTCGCAGGCCTGGACGAGCAGCCCGATCCGGTTGGCGGCCCGCTCCGTGCCGCCCGCGTCCGGCGCCTCCGGCATCGCCGTTCCCGCCGACCCGTCCGATCCCTCCGGCAGCATCCGCGGCAGCAGCCAGGCCACCGCCGCATCGGCCTCCGGGTCCTCCGGCCGTTCCACGAAGTACGAGCGCGCGACCACCCCGACCGCCCGCGCCACCGCCTCCGGCTCGGCCATCCCGAGCGCCTGCGCGAGCACCCGCACCGCCCGCACCCGCACGTCCGCCTCGAACCCGGCCGCCGCCGCGAGCCGCAGCGCGTCCGGATCGAGCCCGGCGAGGTCCGCCTCGACGAACGCCCGCCGGGCGGCGTGCCGCTCGCCCGCGCTGAACCGGGCCACGGTGGCGCGCAGCCAGGCCGTGCCACCGACCGGCCCGGACTCGGCGGGCGGCGGCACCAGCGCCGGATCGGCGAGTACGGCGGTCACGTCCTCGTACCGCCCGAACGAGAACACGGGAACGGGAACAGGAACGGGAACAGGAACGGGAACGGCAACGGAAACGGTGGAATCGGCCATGGCCCTCACGCTAGGACCGGAACGCTTCGGCCCCCGCCGAACCGTGCCCGCGGCACCATGGACCCATGTCACTCGCCCAGCTCGCCGGTCTGCTCGCCGACCCGACCCGCGCCGCGTTCTGCATGGCCCTGCTCGACGGCCGCGCCTGGACCTCCGGCGAGCTGGCCCGGCACGCGCGGGTGGCGCCGTCCACGGCGAGCGAGCACCTGTCCCGGCTGATCGCCGGCGGCCTGCTGACCGAGGAGCGCCAGGGGCGCCACCGGTACGTCCGGCTGGCCGGCCCGGAGGTCGCCACGCTGATCGAGGACCTGGCCTCCTTCCCGATGCCCGCCGGATCCACGGACCGGCCCACCGACCGACCCGGCGACCGACCCACGCGCCGACCGTCCTCCCCGGCCGTCCCCGGTTCCCTGCGCGAGGCCACCCGGACGAGCGCCGAGGCCCGCGCCCGCACCTGCTACGACCACCTCGCCGGCCGCCTCGGCGTGGCCGTCCGCGACGCCGCCCTCGCCCGGGGCCTGGTGTCGGACGAGGACGGCCCGGCCCTCACCGACCGCGGCCGGTCCTGGCTGGCCGAGCTGGGCGCGGAACTGCCGCCCCGCGCCGGACGCGCCGGCGGCCGCCCGGTGGTCCGCACCTGCCTGGACTGGACGGAGCGGCGCAGCCACCTGGGCGGCGCGTTCGGCGCGCTGCTCTGCCGGACGGCGCTGGACCGGGCCTGGGTCGAGCGGATCGGCTCCGGCCGCGCCCTGCGGGTGACGCCGGACGGCGAGCGCGCCCTGCGCGACCTGCTCGGTCTCGCACTCTGAGCCGACCCCGGCAGACCCGCTCGGCTCCCCGGCGGCCCGCTCGGCTCCCACCCCCCGGCGGCCCGCTCGGCTCCCACCCCCCCCGGCGGCCCCGCTCAGCCCATCGTCTTCGCCCCGTCCAGCGACTCCCGGATGATGTCGGCGTGCCCGGCGTGCTGCGCCGTCTCGGCGATGACATGCAGCAGCACCCGCCGGACCGACCAGGTGGCGCCCGGCTCGAACCAGGGCGCGACCGGCAGCGCCTGTACCCGGTCGAGGTCCGGCAGGCTCACCACCAGGGCGTCCGTCTCGGCGGCCACCCGTTCGTAGGCCTCGAGCAGCCCGGCCAGGGTCTCGCCCTCGGTCATCCGGAAGCGCTCCTCCCACGCGACCGCCCCGCCCGGCTCGGCGGCCTCCATCGCGGGCGCGCCGCCGACGGCGAACCGCATCCAGCGCGCCTCCACGCCGCTGACGTGCTTGATCAGCCCGCCCAGGCACAGCTCGCTGACCGTGGTGCGCCGGGCGGCCTGCTCGTCGGTGAGGTCGCGGACGGTGTACCGCAGGAAGCCCCGGTGAGTGTCCAGCGTCTGCAGAAAGTCCGCCCGCTCCCCCGGCAGCGCCGCGGAGTCCGAGGTCACTCCGCCACCATGCCCGGCAGGTCCCCGGCCGTCTTCCCGAGGTCGATCACGCCGAACGCGGCCCCCTGCGGGTCGCCGACGGCCGCGAACCGGCCGAACGGGCTGTCCATCGGGCCGAAGTGGAGCTTCCCGCCGCGCTCGGTGATCCTGGCGACCGTCGCGTCGCAGTCGTCCACCGCGAAGTACACGCTGAGGTAGTTCGGCGCCTCCGACGGCAGGTCCTCCGGACCCGCCTGCATCCGGCCGAGCACCGGCTGCTCCCGGACGTCGTAGATCTTGTAGTCGACCTGCCCGGAGTCCATCCGCTTCACGCCGTACGGGAAGACGGCGGGGAAGAAGCCGTCCGCGGCGGCCCCGTCGCGGGTGATCACCTCGGCCCAGGTGTACGCGCCCGACGCGCCCTGCTTCTCGAAGCCCTCGTGGGTACCGGCCTGCCAGACGCCGAAGACGACGCCCGCCGGGTCCTTGGCGATCACCATCGAGCCGAACTCGCCGACCGTCATCGGGCCCATCAGCACCTCGCCGCCGTTGCCGCGGATCTTCTCGGCGGTGCCGGCGGCGTCGGGCGAGGCGAGGTAGAGGCACCACGCGGAGGCCGCCTCGCCCTGCTGGTTCGGCATCGGCGGGACGATCGCGGCGACCGCCTTGCCGCCGGAGTAGGCCTGGGTGTAGTTGCCGTACTCGGTGGAGGACTCACCGAAGGTCCAGCCGAGCACGTCGCCGTAGAACGCCTTGGCGCCCTCCAGATCGGCGAACATCGCGTCGGCCCAGCAGGGCGTTCCCTCGGGTAGCACAGCCATGGCGAAGCCTCTCGTGTGAGGTTTTGTCCCGATTTGCCACCCTAGCCAGTCCGCCACCAGCCCGCGCGCGCAAAGAGGCGGCGGCCCGTCGGGGCCGGAACCCCCGACGGACCGCCGCACACCATCCGCCGACCGCCTACCCGACGGCCACCCGCCCGACGGCTCCCGGGACCGAGGCGGCCGACGTCCCCAGCCCGGTGGGCCGCACCAGCAGGGCGCCCACCACCCCGCCGCCCGGCTCGACGGCCTCCTCCCCGACGGCGCCCGGCAGCCCGGCCGCCTCCCGCCCGAAGTGCCGCAGCAGGTCCTCCTCCTGGTACCGGCGGCAGCCCCGGTGCCAGATCAGGATCCCGGCGAGCCAGTTCTCCAGCTCCTTGACGTACCCGGCGAGCACCGCCCGCGCCGGGCCGTCCAGCCCGAAGTCCTCGAACAGCACCGGGAACTCCTCGGCCACCACGTGCCGGAACTGACCGAGCCGCGCGTGCATGAGGTCGTCGACGATCCGCACCGCCGCCGGGTAGTCGCAGTTGAAGAAGTTCTGCACCACCAGGACGGCGTTGTGCACCTCCCCCTCGAACTCGATCTCCTTCTGGTACGAGAACAGGTCGTTCATCATGCAGGCGTAGTCGGCGGCCGCGTTCTCCAGCGAGCGCATCGGGCCGCTCGCGTAGACCTCGCCCGGCACGACGGCCCCGTGCGCCAGCCGCGAGAGGCTCATGGTGAGGTCGGAACCGAAGGTGGACCGGCGCATCTCCAGGTAGTCGACCGGGTCCGGGATCCGGTTCTGTGCCTGGTTGTGGAGCTCCCAGAGCCAGCTCAGCGTCATCTTCTCGACGGCCTCGCGGAGCGTGCCGCGCGCCTCGGCGGTCATCGGCCCGGCGGTCCGCTCCCAGAGGTCGGCCAGCCCGCGCTCCAGCGCGGTGAGCGGCTCGGCGGCGGGCTCGCCGTCGACCGGCATGAGCAGCTGGAACCGCGCGTGCTGGGCCTTGGCACCGGCCAGGTCGCCGGTCCGGCCGAACGCCACCGGGAAGTAGTCGTCCGCGTACGTCCCCCAGGCCAACCAGTCGGTGGTGAGGTCGAGTTGGTCAGCGCTGGCATCCGGGTGGATGCCGGCCGCGCAGAGCGCGAGGTCGTAGTCCGCCATGCTCTCCGCGGTCCACACGCCCGCGGTCGGGTCGCCCGGCCGGGGCTCCAGCAGGCCCGTCCGCTCCGCCCACGCGAGGGTGTGCAGCCGCGAGGACTCCAGGTAGGGGTTCAGGTCGACCGTGAACGGCAGCCGGAACTCCGGCAGTCGGGACGGTCCGACGGCCTGGAACGGCACGTGCGCGTGCGACCGCGCCCGCCGCACCCCCGGATCGGCGTCCCCGTGCGAACCCGAGACCAGGCCGGTCCCGGGCGACTCCAGCGACGCGCCGGAACCCGCTCCCGCCGTCGCCGCCCGCATCGCCTCCAGCAGAGCGGCCACCGGCGACTCCCCGACCGTCGGCGCCCAGGCCTTCGTCACCGGCCCGGACCGGCTCAACGAGCCCAGCTCGTCGGCCAGATCGTCCAGCGCCCCGCCCGACTTCAGCACGTCCAGCGCCGACGTCCCCACCCCGCCGATCGCGAACGGGTCCCACCAGGTGGCCCCGCCCGCCGAGCCCGCCGCACCCGCCGCACCCGCCGATCCGGCCGAACCCGCCGCCGTCCCGCCCCCGTTCATGTACCGGCTGGACCGCATGTGCCACTCGTGCCCGCCGGCCTGCCAGTCCTGCATGCCCTTGACGTACGCCAGCACCCTGGCGCAGCCCTCCGGATCCAGCCCGGTGTCCGCGAACAGCTGCGGCAGCTCGGTCACCACGGTGTTCTCGAACTGCTGGAGCCGCGAGGTGAGCAGGTCGTTGACGGCCTCCGCCGCCTCCTGCGTCGTGCACTCCAGGAACTTCTCCAACACCAGGACGCCGTTGCTGAGTTCGCCCTCGTCCTCGACCTCCCGCTGGTACGAGAACAGGTCGTTGCGCAGGTGGACCCCGTCCGAGAAGGCGTCCATCAGCACCCGTAGCGGCCGCGCACCCGACACCGCCGCCGGCACCTCCGCCCCGGCCGCGTACTCGATCAGCCCGGCCGACCAGGGCGCGCCGCCCACCTTCCGGCGCATCTCGATGTACTCGACGGGGTTGGAGACCCGGCCCGCGTTGATGTTGGCGAGCTCCCAGAGCGACTCGTTGAGCAGGTTCCGGGTGCTCTCCGCGAACCGCACCCGCCAGTCCTCGCCCATCACCGGAACGGTCCGCCGCCACAGGTCCGCCAGCCCGGCCTCGACCGGGTTGGTCGGCTCGGGCACGGCCGCCTCCGGGTCGGCCGGCATGAACAGCGGCAACCGGTCCAGGTACGCCTTGCCGCCGGCCCGGTCGTTGGTCCGCTTGAACATCTCCAGGAAGTGGTCGTCGAAGAAGAACACCCAGACGTACCAGTCGGTGACCAGCGACAGCGCCTCCGCGGAAGCGTCCGGGTGGGTGTACGCGCAGAGCAGCCCGTAGTCGTGGGCGTCCAGATCCGCCTGCGTCCAGACCCCCGACCCTTCCAGCATGCCCATCTCCCGGGCCCACCCCGAGGAATGGGCCCGTGCCTCGTCGAGATGCGGGTTGAGCCGCGCCGGGTGCGGCACGTAGAAGGACGGCAGTTCGAACGGCTGGGACACCGGGCGAGCCTTTCTGGACGCGTCGACAAGGCCGATTCAGCTTTACCCGAGTTCAACGATCTCAGCCGGAGAACCGGAACAGTCATATGAGATCTACCGACTCACTCGAACACCTGCCCAACTCCCCGCCCCCGACTAGATCATTCGTACGACTGATCGGCCCCACCCCACCCTTCCCCGGTCCCGTTCCCCGTTCCCCGCGCCTCCCCGTCCACGGGCCCGCGCAGCGCCTCCCACGCCGACCCGACCGGCCCGGCCTGCGCCTCGGCCCCGCCGTCGGGCCGCACCGGACCCACCACGAACACCCGCTGTCCCGGCACTCCTTCCGAAGAACCCTCCGGCGCCGCCCCGACGGACGCCCCGCCCACGCTCTCGCCGGACACGTCGTCCCCGAGGCTCTCCCGGATCCGCGCCGCGGCCTCCGGTCGGCCGGCCACCTCGGTGAAACGCGCCACCCGATGGGCGTAGACGGCCCGCTCATCGGCCTCGTCGAGCCTGAGGTCGCGCATCAGGTCGTTCAACGGGCCGACGACCGACGGGCCCGGGGCGCCCGCCCCCGCCGCCCCCGCCGCCCCCGCCGGGCCGCCCCCCGCGACCACCAGCGGTGCGAGGCCGTTCAGGAACGGCGCCGCGTGCCCCCGACGTGCCTCCGGAGCCACCAGGTGCTGGTACAGCACGTCCACCGCCCGGTCGTTGGCCGCCGCCGCGAGCTGCGCCAGCGGCCCGATCATGTCGACCGCCCCCCGCACCTCGTCGTCGTTCCGCGCCAGCCACCACACCACCGCGCTGCCCGGTGACTTGAGCACCTCCTCCCCGAGGTACGCGCGCATGCTCCGCTCGTGCCGGCGCTCCTGCTCCCAGATCTCCTCCGTCTTGCGGACCTCCGCCAGCTTGTCCAAGCGCTCGCGGTCCGCCTCGGAGAGGCCCAGGACAACCTGCCCGGCCATCGCCACGACGATCCCGGAGGCGTCGGGAACCGGGATCCCGAGCACGCCGCCCAACTGGTGCCGGACCAGCTCCGACCGCCCAGGCTGCTCGCGTTCGGTGACCGCCCGGGCTCGCGCCAGCACCGTCTCGACGGCCAGGCTGCCGGGCGCGGCGTGGCTGACGCCTCCCGTGCCGGGCACCTGCCGCCACCACACCGTCGCGGAGAACAGGAAGTCGTAGTCCGGCACCGCGCTCGGCAGGGCCACCCCCGTCACCGAGAGCGACTGGTAGGGCTGCTCGACCGGCGGTTCCGGAGCCGGGGCCGGGGTGTGGAACACCGGCGCGACGGCCTGCGCGGGCGGAGCCGCCGGCGGACCTTCGCCCCGTGCCCGCGCAACCGAGGTCAGCAGCGCCGCCAGCGCCCCCGCAGCGCTCGCCGACGCCCAGAGCCAGGCGGGCCAGCCCGCGCCCGACCCGATGGCCGCGGCCACCGCCCCGGCGGCGACGGCCGTCCCGGCCGTACGGATCCTGTCCATGAACCTCACCTCGTCCTCTCTTCGGTCCGCAGCGCCGAGGCCGGCTCGATGCCCTGAGCGCTGTCGATCTTCTGCCAGAGCCGCGCCGCCAACTCGGCGCGACCGGGCCGCTCCTCCCGGGAGCCGTCGGCCATCCACTCGCGCCCGACCAGGTAGAGCGCGGTCAGCCGGTCCGGCCGCGCCTGGGCCGCCCCCGCGACCAGCACGTCCACCAGCCACTCGCCGCCCTCCGGGCCCGTCCGGGCCGTCGAGAGCCACCCGTGTGCCGTCGCCGCCCACTGCTCCCGCCCGGCGACCGCCAGGGCCCTCGCCCAGGTGGCGGCCAACGCGTTCGCCGGTACCCAGCGCCGCTGCGGCGGCTCGCCGACCAGTTCCAGGAAGAGCCGGACGTCCGCCGGCGACGGGTCGCGGGCCGTCAGCCCCTCCCGGAAGCGGGCCAGCAGCTTCAGGTACAACCGCCGGTCCTGCCGCACGAGTTCGTACAGGGTCTCGCGCACCTCCCGCGGACCGCTCCAGACGGTCCGACGCGCGAGATGGTGCAGTCGGACGACAGCCTGGTCCGGGTGGGTGCCGGCCACGACCTCGCCGCAGGCCCTGGCCAGCACCACGGCGAAGGCCGGCGAGAGCTGCTGGACCCTAGCCCACTCGTAGATCTTGGTGCGGAACCCGGCACCGTACCGGTCGTGGTAGAGGCCAAGCCGGAGCACGGCCAGGGCCTCCTCCGCATGCCGCGGCTGCGCGGCCCACTCACCCGCGAGCCGGTGCAGCGTGGTCCAGTCGGCCACCCGCAGGCTCTGTTCGGTGAAGCGTTCGACCAGTTGCCGCCGGTCCTGCACCACGAGCTCGGGATGCGGGTCCTCCACGACGTCCGCGACCCACCGGCCGAGGTACTCCTTCAGCCACGGCAGGTAGGTCCAGAAGTGCCTGCGCACAGCCCCGTCGTACGCCAGCGAGACGAAGCGCACCCGGCCCCGGTCGATCTCCAGGGGCAGGTCCTTGAGCTGTGCGGCCAGATCGGCCCGTTCCAGCAAGGGCCGCTCGTCCGGTTGCTGCTCGACCAGGCGGAGGAACCGCTCCATGTGGTGGAAGACCGCGTTCACCGGTGCCCCGGCCAGCATGGCCGCCGTCAGCAGCAGTGCGCGTTCCCGGCCCGAGGTGCGCTCCGCGACCTTCTGGGCCACCTCCGCGGAGCGGTCGCTCAGCGCGTCCAGCGCCTGTCGGATCCACCCGGAGGCCGGCCCGGCCGGGTCGGCCGCCCTGGCCCGGCCCACCACACCGGCGAAGCGCTGCATGTCGCGCATCGCGAACCGGCCCAGTGAGGAGGCGAGTTCCTCACCCCCCAGGTCCTCCGTCGTCAGCCGGACGCCCTCGCCCTCCAGGTGCCGACGGAGCACCGCCATCTCCCTCGGCCGTCCGATCCCGACCACCAGCTGCCGGAGCGCGGGGAGCAGCGCCTCCTGGCCGGCGGACGGGAGGATGGCGACCAGCCGGGCGCCGGCCTGCTCCACACTGCCCCAGTGGCCGTACAGCTGCTGCTGGGCGGTCTCGTAGTCCTCCTCGGCGATGCCGGAGAGGTCCAGCAGCAACCGGTCGCCGGCCTCCGGAGGCGTGCTGTCCTCGTTCTCCGGGGAGAAGGACAGCTCCACGAACGGGGTCGCCGGGTCGTCCGGATCGTGCAGCAGCATCACCGCAGCCGTCCGCCGACCGCTGCCGGGCGGCCCGGCGAGCAGGACGGTGGTGCCGGGCCTCTCCAGCCGGCGCCGCGCCTCGCCGAAGCCGAGCGGCGCGACGAACCTGCGCAGCAGCCAGAGGCGCTGGTCGAGAGCCACCCTGGACCGGGCCACCTTGGGGCGGGGCTGCTCGAAACCGCTCCCGAAGAGGTTGTACTGCGGGCCCGGCCCGGTGTGGGTCGGCCCGCGGGCCTCCTCGATCCGGACGGCGCCGTCGGTCACCGGTCCTCGTCCTCGCGGTCCGCGCGGCGGCGGCCGTCGGACCACTGCTGCGCCGTCCCCCGCTCGACGTAGTTGCCGCCGAACTCGCCGCCGTCGCCGTTGAAGTGGACGCCGCCGCTGCGCAGGTCGTTGTGCTGCGTGCCGCTGCCGGTGTGCACCGGACCGCCGGCGTTGTTGATGAAGGTCCCCACGTCCCCGCCGACGCTGCCGATGCCGCCGCTCTGGTGGTGGGTGTGGTCCCGGCCCTGCACGACGCTGCCGTTCACCCGGCCGACCCGGTTGCCGATGCCGCCCGCGTCGGCGTCGCCGTCACCCGCGCCGCCGGCCGCCGCCGCCCCGCGGGCGATCTCCCGCTCCGCCGCGGCGAGTCGGGGCACCGCCTCGGCGAGGTCGTCGCCGAGGCGGGCGAGGTCGCCGTCCGCGTTGCGGGTGTCCAGCCGGCGGTACTGGCAGTCGGCCAGCTCGGCCAGCTCCGGCGGCAGCTCGTGCCGGTTGAGCCGGGTGGCCCGGCCGATCAGCACCGGGACGACGAGGGCGCCGCTCTCGAAGGCCTCGACGATCTCCCGCCGGGTCCAGTCCTCCGGGTCGTCCAGCGCCCGCGACCCGTCGGCGGTGCGGGCGTCGGCCCAGCGCTCGCCGATGACGGCGACCAGCACGCTGCTGCGCCGCACGGCGGTGAGGAGCTCCTGCGGGAAGCGGCGGCCGACCTTGATCGACTTGCCGGCGCGGAACACCCGCTCGCTGCCGAACCGCCGCGAGAGCGCGTGTTCGATCAGGGCGGCGCCGGTGTCCTCGTCGCTGCTGCGGTAGTTCACGAAGATGTCGGGCATGGCGGAATCACCTCTCCGGTGAAGGGGCCGGTGCATGGGACCGGTGGACGGGCGGTCGGCGCCGGGGAGGCGCGGCTTCGGGGTCCTCAGGACCTGGGGTGGAGTGCGGCGGCGAGCGCCGGCTGGAGGTCGCGCACCGCGGCGTTGGACCGGAACCTGGACAGCTCGCGGTCCAGCCGGGCGACGTCGGTCGCGATCGTCGCCGACCGCAGCCCGACCACCAGCGGGAGCAGTTCGGCCGCGACCGCGCACGCGTGCTCGACCTCGCCGGCCGCCGCGTGGGCGAGGGCGCGTCGCAAGCCGTACCGGGCGCGGGTGCGCACGGCGTGGGCGGGGACGGCGGCGCACTCGCGGTCGAGGATCTCGGCCGCCTGGGCGGGGCGGCCGAGGTCGTACAGGCACCAGCCGGTGACCATGGCGGCCGGGTCCGCGAGGTTGCCGGTGCCGAGCACCGGTCCGCCGCCACCCCCGTCGGCGGCGGACCGGGCGAACAGTTCGCGCGCCCGGTCGAGGCCGCGCAGGCTGGCGCCGTGGTCGCCGGCCAGGGCGTGTCCCTGGGCCTCCCGCTGGGCGGCGAGGCCGCGGATGCGCGGTGGAACGCGGCTGTCGTCCGCGACCGGGCCGACCAGGCCGACGGTGGTGGCGGCGTCTCCCGCGTAGAACGTGACGAGGGCGCGGCGGACGAGCGCGTACGAGCCGAGGTCGCGGTCCTCGCCGCCCTCGGCCAGCTCGACGGCGCGGGCGGTCCACCAGAGCGCGGACGGGTTGTCGCCCGCCTCCTGCGCCATCCAGCCGGCGAACTCGGCGTACCGCGCGGCCAGGCCGAGCAGTCCGACGCGGGACACCCTGTCGGCCTGGACGGCGAGTTCGCGCAGGGTGTGGGTCTGCACGGTGAGCATCGGCAGCAGCAGGGCGGGGTCGGTGCTCTGGCCGAGCAGGCGCATGTGGTCGAACTGGGTCCGGAAGATCTCGACCGGCGAGGTGTCGGGCAGATGCGTCGCCTGCACCCCCTGTACCTGCTGCGCCTGCGCCCTGGCCGCCCCCACCGCACCGGCACCCCCGAGGGCCAGCACGGAGGTCGCACCGGCGGCGAGCAGTTGGCGCCGCCCGAGGCCGCCGGGCCAGCGGACGCCGTCACGGTCGACCCGCAGGAGGACGGGATCCTCGTCGGCCGCGAGCTCGCCCGCCCCCGTACCGCGTCCGGCGGTCCCCCCGGACGACGCCAGTCTCTCCAACTCGCCGCCGGCGCTCAGCCGGGCGTCGCAGCGGCGGGCCAGGTCGGGGGGCGGGGCCTTCTGCCCGCGTTCGATCTTGCTGAGGTGGCCCTTGCTGTAGTTGAGCAACTCGGCGAGCCGGGTCAGCGTCAGCCCGGCCGCGAGCCGCCGCCTGCGCAGCTCGGGGCCGAACTCGCCACCATCGGCCGAAATGGACGCGCGCATGCCAACCCCCTCCTCGGGAACCGTCCGGCCACCGGGCTTCGTCCTGGGACCGGAAGCGGGCTCTCCCCTGCCTCCGCCGAGAATGGTGGCACGCGCATCGGCGGGCCGAACCGGGAATGCGGGCGTTTCCCGTTTCCTCTTTTCCGCTGTGCCGACAAATTGGCTACTCGCCTTGCGGACAAAGCATGTTCGGCGGCCTCGCTCCCCGCCGCCGCGGAGCCTTCGCCGGACCGACATGCCGTCACCAGCACGGCGGGGCCCGGCGCCCGGCACGCCGGCCGACGGGCACCCCGGACCCCGGACCACCCGGGATCCCCCACCGGAACGACGCGCGCCCCCCACCCGGACGTCCGGCCGCCGCCACGGAACCCGCTCGTTCGAATTTTCGACAACGGCTCCGGATCGCCGGGCCAATGAGGATTCATATGAAGAACCGTCAATCATGGGCCCTTTCCACCATTCATCAGGCCCTCGACGAAGCCCCGCGGCGCTTCCGGAAGATGCCCGGTGGACGACTGGCTATGATCGGGCCGACACAGCCGACCCGCTCTCCTCACCGCCCCCTCACCACCCCTCGCCGGCCTCCGCACCGACGAGTTCGACAACCGACAAGGGGTTCACCCGCCGTGGAGTACACCGAGGTCGAGCAGAAGTTCCGACTCCTCGACGGATCAGGCGAGTTTAAGGAGAGGCTCGCCGCGCTCGGCGCGACACCGGGACGGCCGTCGCGGCAGGTCGACACGTACTACAACGCGCCGCACCGGGACTTCCTCGACAACGACGTGGTCTCGGAGTGGCTGCGGGTGCGGGTCGAGGACGGGGCGGCGTCGGTCAACTTCAAGCGGTTCCACCCGATCGCCTCGCCGGTGAAGACGCACTGCGACGAGTACGAGAGCACCGTGTCGGACGCGGAGGCGGTCCGGCGGCTGCTCGGCTCGCTCGACTTCGCCGAGCTGACCGTCGTCGACAAGACGCGCGAGGAGTGGCACGTCGACGGGATCGCGGTCGCCTTCGACACCGTGGTCGGCCTCGGCGACTTCGTCGAGTTCGAGTTCAAGGGCGACGCGGAGACCGTCGAACAGGCCACCGCCCGCCTGGACGCGTTCATCGCCGCCCTCGGCGTCGGGCTCGGCGACCGGATCCGCCTCGGCTACCCCCACATGACCCTCGGCCTGGAGTAGCCGGCCGTTCCGCTTCGAACAGCTCTGCCGACGAACCACCCCCTGACCCCAAGGAATCACCCGGTCATGGCGTGTTGACGCGGCCGCCTCACCTCCCGTCCAGCAGACTGGGCGCGACCCGAGTCCCCGCTCCGAGGAGGTCATCCCATGAACGTCACCGTGCGGCTCGCGCAGCAGCCCCAGGCCGACGAGCTGCTCGGGCGGAGCCCGCTCGCCGCGCTCGTCGGGATGCTGCTGGACCAGCAGGTGCCCATGGAGTGGGCGTTCACCGGGCCGCTCACCATCGCGCAGCGGCTGGGGCACGAGGACCTCGACGCCCACGAGATCGCCACCTACAACCCGGAGGAGTTCGTCGCGCTGCTCTGCGAGAAGCCCGCCGTGCACCGATATCCGGCGGCGATGGCGAAGCGGGTGCAGCAGCTCTGCCAGTTCCTGGTGGCGCAGTACGACGGTGACGCCGGCGCGTTGTGGAAGGACGTGGCCACCGGCCGCGAACTGCTCAGCCGGCTCAACGCCCTTCCGGGGTTCGGGAAGCAGAAGTCGCAGATCTTCCTCGCCCTCCTCGGCAAGCAGTACGGCGTGCAGCCGCAGGGCTGGCGCGAGGCGGCCGGGCTCTACGGCGAGGAGGGCTCGTTCCGCTCGGTCGCGGACATCACCGGGCCGGAGTCGCTGGAGCAGGTGCGTGCCACCAAGCAGGAGGTGAAGCGCGCCGCCAAGGAGGAGAAGGCCGCGAAGGAGGCCCAGGCGAAGGCCAAGGTCCGCGCCTGACCCGGCCCCACCCCCGCCACCCCCCTCACCCTCTCCCCCCGTCCCAGCCCTCACGCCCCCACGCCCCCACGCCCTCACGCCCGACGGGGGGGATATCCCCACCGCGGCCGCACCTGTTGCCGGGCCCCCGGGTCCACCTGGTACCCCCGTGGCCTGCGGGTTCTTCGACGGCCAGGCTGAACACATCCGAAATTTCCCGGTAAAAGGAACTCCCCGTGTTCAGCCTGAAGCCCTCCCACCGCCGTACCACCCGCGCCGCCGCCGTCGGCGCCCTCGCCGCCGCCGCCTGCGCCACCCTCATGGCGGGCAGCGCCGGGGCGATCGTCAACGGCGGCGAGGCCACCCGGAACTACCCGTTCATGGCGACGATCCCGGAGGCGGCCCCCACCCTCGGTCTGCTCGACGGCAACTGCGGCGCGTCCCTGATCGACCGGCAGTGGGTCCTGACGGCGGCCCACTGCGTCACCGGCGAGGGCCTCGAACTGGAGGGCACCGTCCGGATCGGCAGCGACCAGCGGAAGACCGGGGGCACCGTCCGGAAGATCGACCGGACCTTCGTCCACCCCGGCTACGTGAACGGCGAGGGCAAGGCCGCCAACAAGGACGACCTCGCCCTGGTCCGCCTCGACCGGCCGGTCACCGAACAGCCCGTCAGGATCGCGGACGCGGCCGGGAAGCCCGGCACCGCGACCCGGCTCCTCGGCTTCGGCACCACCGTCGACGCCCGTATGGCCTTTCCCGACCGGCTCCAGGAGCTGGACACCCGGCTGGGCGCCGAGTCCGAGTGCGCGCCCGGCTACGCGGGCCCGGACCGGCTCTGCACGATCACCGCCAAGCCGAAGGCCATGGCCTGTTTCGGGGACTCCGGCGGCCCGCAGCTCCAGAAGGGCCGCGACGAGCAGTGGGAGCTGGTCGGCGTCACCTCGGGTTCCGGCAACCCGGCGGTGCCGTGCTCGGAGGGGCCGGGGCTCTACACCAGTGCCCCCGCCTACGCGAACTGGATCAAGGACACCATGAAGGCCGACGACACCAAGGCCCCCGCGGCGAGCGGCACCGGCCTCGCCGAGACCGGGACGAACGACAACACCGCCGCGCTGGCCGGCGTGGCCGCGGTGCTGGTCCTCGCCGGTGGCGCCACCACCCTCGCGCTGCGCCGCCGCAAGGCGCGCCGTTCCGCCTGACACGCCGAGGGGCAGGCGGGCCGCCCGGTACGGAAGACCCGCCCGCCCCGGCACGGCCGGGTAGGCGTACCCGCCCCCGGCCGCGAACTCCGGCTCCAGGACGCGCCGCGCCGTAGCCGACCGAACGCAGCGCCGAGGAGTCCACCGGCGTACCGTTCACGGCCCTCCCGGGGGGGCGCACGAAGGCCCCGGCCGCGCACACCGCGCGCGACCGGGGCCCGACCCTCCCGGGCGGCTACACCAGGACCAGCTCCTGCTCGGTCTCCTCGGCGGCGACCGGAGCCGGGCCGGCCTTCCGCTGCCCGGGCAGCGCGAACATCAGCAGGAACACCACCGCCAGCACCCCGAGCACCCACCACATAGCGTGCTGGAACGCCCCGACGAAGGGCTCGCCGGCCACCGTCCCGGTCGGCACCGCGCCGAAGAACGCCACCGAGACCAGGCCCAGGCCGAGCGCCAGGCCCACCTGGTTCACCGTGTTGATCAGCCCGGACGCCGAACCGGCGTGCTCGCGCGGGACCTCGGCCAGCACCGCGTCGGTGATCGGCGCGACGATCAGGCCCATCCCGGCGCCCATCACCACCAGCGGCAGCGCCATCTGCCAGGGCGCGATGCCGGTGCCGTACCGGTGCGCCTCCGCGATGTAGACGAGCACCCCGGCCGCCATCACCAGCGCGCCCGCCTGGAGCACCTTGCGCCCGAACCGGGGGACGAGCTGCTGCACGGAGAGGCCGGCCGCCGTCGAGCAGGCGAGCGAGAACGGGATGCCGGTCGCGCCAGCCTTCAGCGGGCTCCAGCCGAGGCCCAGCTGCATGTAGAGGGTCCAGACCAGGAAGAAGATCCCGGTCACCACACCGAAGGTCAGCTGGACGCCGATGCCCGCCGCGAAGGACTTCACCCGGAACAGCGACAGCTCCACCAGTGGCGATCCGTCCCGCCGCGTCTTCACCCGCTCGTAGGCGACGAACAGCGCGAACACGGGCAGGCTGCCGGCCATCACCAGGTGGCCCCAGAGCGGCCAGCCGGCCTCCCGGCCGTGGGTCAGCGGGTAGATCAGCATCAGCAGTCCGGTGCTGGCCAGCAGCACGCCCGGCAGGTCCAGCCGCAGGGCGCGCTCGGCCTTCGACTCGCCGATGAAGACCCGGCCGAGCAGCAGGCCGGCGATGCCGACCGGCAGGTTGATCAGGAAGATCGGACGCCAGCCGAGGCCGAACACGTCCCACTCCGTCAGCACCGCGCCGATCAGCGGACCGCTGACCGCGCCGAGCCCGACCACCGCGCCGAACAGGCCGAACACCTTGCCGCGCTCCTCCGCCGGGAAGGTCGCGTGGACGATCGACAGCACCTGCGGCACCATCAGCGCCGCCGTCCCGCCCTGCAGGATCCGCGTCGCGACCAGCATCTCGGAGCCGCTCGCGAAGCCGCAGAGCGCCGAGGCGACGGTGAATCCGGCCATGCCGATCAGGAACAGCCGCTTCCGGCCGTAGACGTCGCCCAACCGGCCACCGGTGATCAGACCGATCGCGAAGGCCAGCGCATAGCCGCCGGTCACCCACTGCACGGCGGAGAAGGACGCGCCCGTGGACTCCTGGATGCTCGGGATCGCGATGTTCACGATCGTGACGTCCACCAGGTCCATGAAGGAGGCCGTCATCACGATCGCCAGCGCGATCCACCTCCGCCGGTCCGTCACCGCACCCGCCACCGGATCCACCACCCGGTCCGCCATCCCCGTCCCGCCCTTGCCCACCACATGCTCCTCATCGCCGTTCCTCGTCAGCACGTCGAGAAAACTACGGGGCTTCTAGGTCAGATCCTGACCGCGACTTCCGGCACCCTGGACCCCATGACCGACACCCCGGCACGACTCCTCAGCCTGCTCTCCCTCCTCCAGACCCCGCGCGAGTGGCCCGGCAGCGAGCTCGCCGAACGGCTCCAGGTCAGCCCGCGCACCATCCGCCGCGACATCGACCGGCTCCGCGAGCTCGGCTACCCGGTCGAGGCCACCATGGGGCCGGTCGGCGGCTACCGGCTGGTCGCGGGCACCGCGATGCCGCCGCTGCTGCTCGACGACGAGGAGGCCGTGGCCATCGCGGTCGGCCTGCGGGCGGCGGCCGGCCACGCCGTGGTCGGCATCGAGGAGGCCTCGGTGCGCGCCCTCGGCAAACTGCTCCAGGTGCTGCCCGCCCGGCTCCGGCACCGGGTCGCCACCCTCGACCGGGCCACCCTCCCGCTGCTCGGAGGGGACGGCCCGACCGTCGACCCGGAGGACCTCACCGTGATGGCCAACGCGGTGGCCAACCGCGAGCGCCTGCGCTTCGGCTACCGGGCCGGCGACGGCGCCCAGACCCGGCGCCAGGTCGAGCCCGACCGGCTGGTCTCGGCCGGCCGCCGCTGGTACCTGGTCGGCTTCGACCTCGACCGGGACGACTGGCGGCTGTTCCGGGTCGACCGGATCGGCGAGCCCTTCGCCACCGGCGCCCGCTTCACCCCGCGCCCGCTCCCCGCCGAGGACGCCGCCGCGTACGTCGCCGGCAAGCTCCGCCGCCAGTCGCCCACCCCGACCCTGGAGGCCACCCTCCACCTGTCCGCCGACGAGGCCCGCCACCGCCTGGGCGGCCACGGCGACGCCGACCAGGTCGACCCGGTCGACGAGCACACCTGCCGCCTCCGCTCGCACACCGACGCCCCCGACTGGCTGGCCGTCCGCCTCCTCATGCTCGACTGCGACTTCGAGGTCCACTCGCCCCCCGAGATGCGCACCCGCCTCCGCGCCCTCGCCACCCGCGCCGCCCGCGCCGCCGACCCGGCCTGAGAACGACGACGCCGCCGCCCGTGGTCGCACGGACGGCGGCGGCGGGGCTCCGGACGCGTCAGACGCCGAACTCGGCGGTGAGGACGGCGCGGGCCAGGGTGTGGAAGGTGATGTTGAAGCCGACCTGGGCCGGCGGGGCGTCGGCCGGGACGTCCAGGGCGTCGACGTCCAGGGCGTGGACGGCGAAGGCGTAGCGGTGGGCCGGGCCGGGCGGCGGGGCGGCGCCGTCGTACTTGTTGCCCGGGAAGTCGTTGCGGGCGTGGAAGGAGCGCTCGCCCGGCAGGTCGGCGTCCGAGGCACCGGCCCCGCGCGCCAGGGCGGTGGTGTCGGCGGGCAGGTTGAGCGCCAGCCAGTGCCACCAGCCGGACCCGGTCGGGGCGTCCGGGTCGTAGCAGGTGACGGCGATCGAGCGGGTGCCCTCCGGCAGGCCGGACCAGGCCAGCTGCGGCGAGAGGTTGTCCCCGCCGTAGACGAACTCCTTGGCCAGCGTCCCGCCGTCGGTGATGTCCTCGCTGGTCAGCGGGAAGGACGGCACCTGCGGCAGGAACTCGTACGGCAGCGGCGGACGCACACTCATGGAGGGTCACCTCTCGGCACGGCGGGAAGGGGGTGTCCGGCCCGGCTGCGGGCCGTCGGACAGGGTTCACCTTAGTGGGGTGACCAACCGCCCACCCCGGCCCTACAGTCGGGTCATGTCCCCGCGATTCGCCCGACTGCTCCGTGACTCCCGCGCCGCGCTGTTCACGATGCTCGGCACCCTGGCCGTCATCTGGGCGGTCCAGGTGGCGAACTGGCTCGACGACTACCGGCTCTCGTACGAGTACGGGATGAACTCCGGGAGGCTCACCGAGCTGCCGGACATGCTCACCATGCCGCTGCTGCACTTCGGTTGGGACCACATCGAGGCCAACTCCTGGCCGCTGTTCGCGTTCGGCTTCCTGGCCGCGTACCGGGGCATGAAGCGGTTCCTGCTGGCGACGGTGCTGATCGTGGTGGCCAGCGGGCTGACCGTCTGGTTCTTCGAACAGCCCGGCGTCGTCACGGCGGGGGCCAGCGGGGTGGTCTACGGGTACTTCGGCTACGTGGTGCTGCGCGGGGTCTTCGACCGCAACCTGGTGGACACGGTGATCGGCGTGGTCGTCGCCGCCGTGTACTCGTACCTGCTGCTGGGCGTGCTGCCGAGCGCCCAGGGCGTCAGCTGGCTGGGCCACCTGGGCGGGCTGATCGGCGGGCTGGTCGGCGCCTGGCTGCTGCGCGACCGCGGCGACCGGGCGCGCGGGGCCGCTGCCACGAGCGGCTCCCGGGCCGCCGCGCCCCCGACCGGCCCGGGCTCGGCGCTGCTCAAGGAGCTCGACGACCTGGGCATCTGAGGGCGGCGCCGCCCCGGCCAGGTATAGACCACTCCCTTCCGCTGCGGTTAGCGTGGGCGGGCACCCGCCCCCAGCTCCGGAGCCGCACCGTGGAGTCGTCCGTCCTCGCCTTCGCCACCGACCTCCTCGACGAGGGCGCCGACACCTTCTTCGGCAACCTCGCCGACCGGGCCGGGGTCGGCGGCGTCACCCTCGCCTCGGTCTACCACGGGGCCCGCGACGTCTTCCCGCACAACCCCCGCCGGGTGATCCGCTACCTGGAGCCGGGCGCCGCCTACTTCCGCCCCGACCCGGCCCGCTGGTCCGGACGGCGGCTGCGGCCCGCGCCGTCCACCGCGATCGGCGAGCGCGACCCGTTCGCCGAGGCCGCCGAGGAGGCCCGCCGGCGCGGCCTGAAGCTGCACGCCTGGACGGTCTTCTGCCACAACGACCGGCTCGGCTTCGAGCACCCGGACTGCGCCCCGGCCAACGCCTTCGGCGACCGCCACCTCACCGAGCTGTGCCCGGCCCACCCGGAGGTGCGCGCGTACGCCCGCACCCTGGTGGAGGAGCTGGCCCGGTACGGCGTCGACGCGGTCCGGGCGGAGTCGCTGCACTTCCACGGCCTGCGCCACGGCTACCACCACGAGCGCTACTTCGAGGAGCTGGGCCCGGCCGCCGAGGCGCTGCTCGGCCTCTGCTTCTGCCCGCACTGCCGGGCGGCGGCCGTCCGCGCGGGCGTGCCGGCCGACGAGGCCGCCGCGGCGGTCCGCGCCGAGCTGCGCCGCCGGCTGGCCGACGACGCGGCCGCCGCCGAACCGGCCGCGCTGGACGAACTGGCGGACGGCGCCGTCGCCGCCTACGTGGACGCCTCCGCCGCGACGGTGACCTCGCTGGCCGCCGAGCTGGCCGAGGAGGCGGCGCGGCACGGCATGCGGCTGAGCTTCATGGACGGCGGCGGGCCGGGCACCGGCTGGCTGTCCGGGATCGACCTGCCGGGGCTGGCCGGGGCCGCCCACCAGATCGAGACACTCGGCTACGCGCGCACCCCGGAGGAGGTCCGCGAGAAGGTCGCCGCCTTCGCCCTGCACGGGGTGCGTCCGCAGGACATGGCGGTGATCCTGCGCCCGATGGCCTCGGACTGCGACGGCCCGGAGAACCTCGCGGCCAAGATCGCCGTGCTGCGCGACCTGGGCGTGCCGGAGGTCGAGTTCTACCACTACGGCCTGATGCGCCTCTCCTCCCTCGACCGGATCGGCGCCGCCCTCGGCTGACCCGCGCCGCGCTCGGCCGGTCGACGCGTCGTCACGCGGTCGGGCCCGTTCACCGATTGGCCGAAACCGATCGATCAGCTGCGCGAAATAATCCTGACCATGCCAACATGCGGACCCTAAGCTCCCCCTCAGTCGTGATCATCCGACGAGGGGGAGCACTCCATGTCCGCACCACGGATCACCCGCCGCGGCCTGCTCGCCGGTGCCGCCGGCACCGCCGGCGCCGCCGCACTGGCCACCGCCGCCGGGGCCGCCGAGGCGAACGCCGCCACCGTCCCGGCCGCGAGCCCGTACGCCCTCAAGCTGCCGCACCAGATCGAGGCCGAGGCGCTGGTCGACAATCTGCGTCTGCGCCCCTGGGAGCACCTCGCCAACCGGTACAAGCGGGCCGGCGAGTTCGAGGACGTCCCCACCAGCGTCCGCTGGGGCACCGCCGGCCACCCGGAGGAGTTCTCCACCCTCTCCCAGTGCTCCTCGTTCCTCACCCTGGTGCTCCAGCGCGCCTACGGCACCGCGCCCACCGCGCCCGCCGGCACCCCGCTGCCCTGGGGCGGCTACAGCTACGGCTGGGCGACCCGGGAGTACTTCCAGCAGTACTTCATCAAGGATCCGGCCAACACCAACCCGTACCCGACGGCGGAGAAGTACCAGCAGGCCTTCCTGGACACCGCCGCGCTCCCGCACTTCACCCGGGTCACCAAGCCGGTGAACCTCCGCCCCGGCGACCTGGTGGCCCTGGACTACTACCCGGGCGAGGACAACACCAAGCCGTACACCGGGCACATCGTCATGATCCGCGAGCGCAAGGGCACCTGGTCGGAGCCGGCCGTGGACGCCAAGGTCGGCCGCCCGGTCGTCCCGTACGTCTTCGAGGTCATCGACTGCACCAGCGACCCGCACGGCAACCCGGCGCTCGGCGGCACCGCCACCGACCTCTTCCGGGCCTTCCCGGACACCCGGATCGAGGAGGTCCCGGGCACCGCCGGCGCCTCCACCTGGAAGGAGCACGACGGCGTCGGCTACGGCCACATGGTCCTCTACGCCGACGCCGACACCAAGCTGTTCGCGGGCTACCGCTGGAGCCTGAACACCACCGTGCCGCGCACCGTCGCCGAGCGCCCGATCTCGGCCGGACGGGTCTGGCTCAGCGACGGCCTCTGACCCGCGGACGGCCGTTCAGCGGCGCCGCCGGGACGTCCCGAACAGGCTCCGGGAGATCTCCCTCCCGAGCTGCGTCCCGGCGGAGCGGGCGAAGGACTTCAGCGCCGGGTTGCCCAGCAGCGACCCGAGCAGCCCGGCCCCCTCCTTCTCCCGACCGCGCGCCGGCTCCCGATCCGGCTCCCGCCGCGCCTGCGCCTCTGTCTCCTGCGCGGACGCCGGCACCGGCTCCGCCTCCGGCCGGGCCGCCCGCGCCGCCAGCTTCTCGTACGCCGACTCCCGGTCGATCGCGTCCCGGTACTTCCCCACCAGCGCCGACCCGTCCACCGCCGCCCGCAGCGCCGCCGCCTCCAGCGGCCCCATCAGCGACTGCGGCGCGCGCAGCCTGGTCGCCGCGACCGGCGTGGGCGCGCCCTTCTCCGACAGCACCGTGACCACCGCCTCACCCGTCCCCAGCGAGGTCAGCACCTCCCCCAGGTCGTACGCGGGCGACTTCGGGAAGGTCGAGACGGTCGCCTTGAGCGCCTTGGCGTCGTCCGGGGTGAACGCCCGCAGCGCGTGCTGCACCCGGTTGCCCAGCTGCGCCAGCACGTCCCCCGGCACGTCCTTCGGCGTCTGGGTGACGAAGAAGATCCCCACCCCCTTCGAGCGGATCAGCCGCACGGTCTGGGTGATCGCCTCCAGGAAGGCCTTGGAGGCGCCCTTGAACAGCAGGTGCGCCTCGTCGAAGAAGAAGACCAGCTTCGGCCGGTCGAGGTCCCCGACCTCGGGCAGCTCCTGGTAGAGGTCGGCGAGCAGCCACATCAGGAAGGTCGAGAAGAGCCGCGGCCGGTCCTGCACCGCGGGCAGCTCCAGCACCGAGACCACGCCCCGCCCGTCCGCCGCCCGCCGCAGCAGCTCGGCGGTGTCGAACTCCGGCTCGCCGAAGAACGCCCCGGCGCCCTCGTTCTCCAGCAGGGTGAGCGAACGCAGGATCACCCCGGCGGTGGCGGCGGAGAGCCCGCCGATCCCCTTCAACTCCTCCTTGCCCGCGGGCGAGGTGAGGAAGGTGATGACCGCCGTGAGGTCCTTGAGGTCGTACAGCTCCAGGCCCTGCCGGTCGGCGTAGTGGAAGACCAGGCCGAGCGAGGCCTCCTGGGTCTCGTTCAGGTCCAGCACCTTGGACAGCAGCAGCGGTCCGAAGCTGGTCACCGTCGCCCGCAGCGGGATCCCGGTGCCCTGGCCGCCCAGCGCGTAGAACTCGGCGGGACAGCCGCGGGCCTGCCAGTCCTGGCCGACCTCGGCGGCCCGGGCGGCGGTCCGCCCGCCCGGCTCGCCGGGCGCGGCCACCCCGGAGACGTCGCCCTTGATGTCGGCGAGGAACACCGGCACGCCCTGGGCGGAGAGCTGTTCGGCGATCAGCTGGAGGGTCTTGGTCTTCCCGGTGCCGGTGGCGCCCGCCACCAGCCCGTGCCGGTTGAGCACCCCGAGCGGCACCCGCACCGGCGCACCGGGGTACGCGGCGCCGTCCAGCAGCACCGCGCCGAGGTCCAGCGCGGGCCCGGTGAAGGCGTACCCGTCGGCGATCTCCTGGACGGCGGACGGAACGGCAGGTGACATCGGACACCCTCCGGAAGGGCACGGCGGACCGGCTGAACGGTCGACGGCCGCGCGGGACCTACACGACATTTCCCATGAAACAGCCGCAATCCCCCGCCCGCAGCCCGGACCCGTGCGCGTGGCGGCGCCGCGGCTGCTGCGCCATCCGCCGCCCAAACGGTAGGCTTTCCGTGTGATCTTCAAGCGCATCGGCAATGGGCGGCCGTACCCGGATCACGGCCGTACCAGCACCCGCCAGTGGGCGGACGTCGCCCCGCGCCCGGTGCGACTCGACCAGCTGGTGACCACCAAGGGACAACTGGATCTGGAAACCCTCCTGGCGGAGGACTCCACCTTCTACGGGGACCTCTTCGCGCACGTCGTGAAGTGGCACGGTGACCTGTACCTGGAGGACGGACTGCACCGGGCGGTCCGCGCCGCGCTCCAGCAGCGCCAGGTGCTGCACGCGCGCGTCCTCGAAATGGAATGACCGGGGGGCCGGCCTCCCGGCCCCGCACGCGTTCGGACCGCCCTCCGGCCAGCCCGGCAGGGCGGTCCGTTCGTACCCGGGTCCGGTCGCGGTGCCGCCATTCGGGTACCGGCGTACTCCTGATGATGATCGTTTAGTACCTTCACCGCTGTACGGCACTAATCTGCTAACTACGGCCGCGAGGGCGTTCGCGTGACACCGCGTTCGCGCGACTGAGCGCCCGGCCCACCGTCACCCGATCCCCGCCCCGGCACGAGGGGGAGACAAACCGTGAGCATGTTGACTCCCCAAGGCCTGAAGGGGAAGCAGTACCGGATCACCGGCAACTCCTATCCGCGGCTGGGCCGCCCGCCGAAGAAGAGCCGCAAGGTGTTCGCGCTGATCGGCGCGCTGCTCGCACTGGCCCTGATCGGGCTCGGCGGCGTCCAGCTCTGGGACATCTTCAGCGGCAAGGGCAAGAACGCCTCCGCCGAGGCCTGTGCCACCCCGTCCGGCAAGCCGCTGGCCGCCCCGGCCCCGGACGCGGCGCCGACCGCGCCGGGCTCCGCCGCCGCGCCGATCGACCCGGCGGCCGTGCCGCAGCCGGCGGCGGTCACCGTGAACGTCTACAACGCCACCGCCAAGGCCGGACTGGCCGCCCGCACCGCCGAGGAGCTGAAGAAGCGCGGCTTCGCCATCGGCAAGGTCGGCAACGCCCCGGCCGAGCTGGACAAGAAGGTGCCCGGCACCGCCCAGGTGATCGCCGGCCCGGCCGGCGCCGGGGCGTCCACCCTGGTCGGCTCGGTGATCGCGGGCGCGACCAGCACCGCCGACGCCCGCACCGACGGCACCGTGGACTTCGTCATCGGCGACAGCTACAACGCGCTGCTGGACGAGACCCAGGCCGCCGCCGCGCTGGCGCTGGCCACCAAGCCGGTCCCGGCCCCGAGCTCCACCGGCAGCTGCTGACCGGCGGCGCAGGACGGACGAAGCCCCCCGGCAGCGCGCCGGGGGGCTTTCCGTCGACCGGGGGTCCGGAGGGGTTCAGCCCGCCGTGCCGTACAGCCGGTCGCCCGCGTCGCCGAGGCCCGGGACGATGTAGCCGTTCTCGTTCAGCCGCTCGTCGACGGCCGCGGTGACCACGGTGACCGGCAGGCCGGCCAGCTCGCGCTCCATCACCACGACGCCCTCGGGGGAGGCCAGCAGCACCACGGCGGTGACGTCGGTGGCGCCGCGCTCGATCAGCATCCGGATCGCCGCGACCAGCGTGCCGCCGGTGGCCAGCATCGGGTCGAGCACGTACACCTGGCGGCCGGAGAGGTCGTCCGGCATCCGGGTGGCGTAGGTGGAGGCCTCCAGGGTCTCCTCGTTGCGCACCATGCCCAGGAAGCCGACCTCGGCGGTCGGCAGCAGCCGGGTCATGCCGTCCAGCATGCCGAGGCCGGCCCGCAGGATCGGCACCACCAGCGGGCGCGGGTACGACAGCCGGGTGCCGGTGGTCACGGCCACCGGGGTGGTGATCTCCACCTCGTCGGTGCGGACGTCCCGGGTGGCCTCGTACGCGAGGAGGGTCACCAGCTCGTCGGTCAGGCGACGGAAGGTCGGCGAGTCGGTGCGCTCGTCGCGCAGGGTGGAGAGCTTGTGGGCGACCAGGGGGTGGTCGACGACGTGGATCCGCATGCATCGAGGTTAGCCCGGGTCCGGACGCCCGTACGACACGCCGTGCCAGGCCGGGCCGTAGGCCGACCCGGGCGGGTGCGGCTTCCACCGTGACGCGCCGTGACGCCGGGAGAATGTCCGGACGGATCGGCCTCCTGTGGTATCAATCCGGCCGATCGGGGAAAGTCACGTCCTATGACGAGCAACCCGAACCCCGGGAACGGCTCGGCGGACGGGGCCGCGGCCCCGTCGGGCGGCCGCTCGGCCCCGCCCCCGGACCGGCCGGAGACCGAGGCGGAGCGCCGCAGGCGCCGCGCCGTCTTCCTGCGCGAGCTCACCGAGGCCCGTGAACTCCGCGAGCGGGTGCAGCCCCGCCGGACCAAGGAACGCCGGATGCGCGAAGCGATGCGGATGCGAACCTTCCGCATCTGACACCCCCTCCACGGCTTCTCCACACTCCCGCTGCCGCCCCGTCGCCGTTCACCGTCCGGCGGCCAACCCTTCCGACACGACCTGCAAAGACGCGCTGCAGAACACCCCCCGCAGAGCCTTGCTTTCTGTCACGATTCCGATGGGACGGTCCGAACAGCGGACCGCCTCTGGCGCGGGGGCGGCCAGTTCCGCGCCGCCCGCGAGCGCCGACAGCCGAGACCGAGATCTTGGGAGTGTCCCTGGTGGCGTACTTCGCTGCAGTGCTTGCTCGCACCGAGGACGGGTGGGATGTGAGCGAGACGGAGCTCGACGACGTCGAAACCCTCGCCGACCTCGCCGACCTGGCCCGCGAAGCGGCCCAGGACGACGACAGCGTCCTGGTCTTCGTCGAACAGGAGGACGCGTGGTTCGCCATCGTCCGGGTGGACGGCGAGGAGGACCCGCGGATCTTCGTGTCCGACGGCGCCGCCGCCGCGCGCAGCTCCTACGGCTCCGTCCTCACCGACGAGCTGGTCGACCAGGCCGGCGAGAGCGAGTTTGGCGACCTCGACAACCTGGTCGCCGAGCTGGAGGACGGTGCGGAGACCGAGGAGCAGGAGGACGACGAGGACGGCGAGGGCCGTGACGGCGTCCCGGTCGGCCCGCTCGGCGACTCCCACCTGCTGACCGAGTTCGGCCTCGCCTCCGAGGAACTGCTCGCCCTCAGCGGCGAGGGCGCGGTGCCCGGCGACGCCCTGGAGGAGATCGCCGAGGCGCTCGGCTGCGGCGAGGTCCTGGAGGCCGTCCGGTAACGCACCGTGCCCGCCCTCCGGACGGCCGGGCCGCCGCCATGCCCGACACTGGATGCCATGCAGTCCGCCCGCCCGATCCCGCCGCTACCCGCTCCCGTCCGCCCCGACCCGGTCCGCGACCGCTGGGCGGCGCCGATGCGCCTCGCCATCGCCGAGGCCGCCCTGGCGCCGGCCACCGGTGACGTCCCGGTCGGGGCGCTCGTCCTCGGCCCCGACGGCGAGGTCCTCGGCCGCGGCCACAACGAGCGCGAGGCCGTCGGCGACCCGACCGCCCACGCCGAGGTGGTCGCCATCCGCGAGGCGGCGGCGAAACTCGGCGCGTGGCGGCTGAGCGGGTGCACGCTGGTCGTGACCCTGGAGCCCTGCACGATGTGCGCGGGCGCGATCGTGCTCTCCCGGATCGACCGCGTGGTCTACGGCGCCCTCGACGAGAAGGCCGGCGCGGCCGGCTCGCTCTTCGACGTGATGCGCGACCGGCGGCTCAACCACCGGCCCGAGGTGATCCGGGGCGTCCTCGCCGACGAGTGCGGCGAGCAGCTGCGCGCCTTCTTCGACACCCACCGCTGACACCCACCGCTGACACCCACCGCTGACACCGGCCGCCGGCCCCTGCCGCCCGCCGACAGCCCCGCCGGGCCCCTCCCCGGATACGGATTTCGTTCCCGCGCCACCCGTCCGGTAGAGTTCCCCTCGGTAGCGTGTCCGAGCGGCCAAAGGAGCACGCCTCGAAAGCGTGTGTGGGGGCAACTCCACCGTGGGTTCGAATCCCACCGCTACCGCCAGCAGGCCCGAAGGCCCGTCCGGTTCGACCGGACGGGCCTTCGGCGTTCCCGCGCACCCTCGAACGCGGAAAGGGCTCCGTACCCGTCGGCCGATGACCACCAACGCCTGTCGAGTACGGAGCCTGGAAGAGGGGGAGCGGCTCGGGGGGACTGACCGCTCCCCCGGGCGGAGTCCCACAACCGGGGCCGCGTCGGGGGGAAGTCGCGGCGCCCGGTCCCACAGCGGGGAGCTCCGGATCCACGTACCGGGGATTCCTGCCAGATCCTCGGTACATCAACCATCCTGCCGTCCGCCGACGGCCGGGGCACCCGGAGAAAGGCCCCTGTCGCGGGGACCTTCGTCCCGGCAGGTGAACGCGTCGCTCACGTGATAGGCCGTCCGGGTGGATAAGCTGCCCGTTGCACCGGGCCGCTCGGGGACCTGGTGACGACGGCCCGCAGCGGGGAGGAAGGTCACCGGATGGCGCAGGCGAAGAAGATCGGAATGGTCCTCCTGCTCGTCTTCGTGCTCTACACGATCATCACTTCGCCCGCCCGCGCGGCCGAACTGGTCCAGTTGGGGTTCGAAGGCATCTCGAACGCCGCCAAGGCGGTCGGCACCTTCATGACCGGCCTGGTGAAGTAGCCCGGACCCCACCGGCTACGGTGGGCCCGACACCCGACCCCGTCCGCGAGGAGCGGCACCGTGATCCGCCACCTGGTCCTGTTCAAGCTCAACGAAGGCGTCAGCAAGGACGACGAGCGCGCGCTCGCCGGCGCCAAGGCCTTCGCCGAGCTCGGCCCGGTCGTTCCCGAGCTGCGCGAGTGGGAGTGCGGCTGGAACACCACCGACCGCGACATCGCCCACGACTACGCCATCAACAGCCTCGTCGAGGACCGCGAGGCCCTCCAGTCGTACCTCACCCACCCGGCCCACCAGGCCGCGGCGGCGCAGTGGCGCGAGTTCGCCACCTGGGTGATCGCCGACATCGAGGTCTGAGCCCGGCGCGTCCCCCGGACGGCCCGCGGCGCCCCGCCCGACATCCGGGCGGGGCGCCGTGCGCTGTCCGGGAACGACCCTTCCCCCGCACCGCCGCCGCACCCCGACGGGCCCGGACGGCGCACCAACACACCTCCGCGCGGTACTTGCCCGACGCGTGCCCGCCTTGTGATGCTATGACCGGTTTTGCCGGACATGGCGAGGGCGGTGAACGAGACGCGACACCCGGTCCGCAGGTCCCGCCGTTGTCGACTTTGGGAGGGGTGACGTGTCCGTGCGGACACCAGGGAGCGCGCCGGACGACGAGGTGCTGGCCGCCGTGATCAGCCCGGCCGGCGAGCTCCGCCCGGATCGCCTGCGCGGCCCCGGCGGCCGCCCCGTCGTCGACGTCCGCACCCTCACCCGGGTGCTCTTCGAGCGGCTCGCCGAGCTGCCCCCGGACGCCCCCGAGCGCGAGCGGGTCAGGGCCGCGCTGATCGAGGTCAACATCCCCCTCGTCCGGTACGCCGCCACCCGCTTCCGCAGCCGCAGCGAGCCGATGGAGGACGTCGTCCAGGTCGGCACCATCGGCCTGATCAACGCCATCGACCGGTTCGACCCCGGCCGCGGCGTGCAGTTCCCCACCTACGCGCTGCCGACCATCCTCGGCGAGATCAAGCGCTACTTCCGGGACAACGTCCGCACCATGCACGTCCCGCGCCGGCTCCAGGAGCTCTGGGTGCAGGTCAGCGGCGCCATGGAGGAGCTGACCGTGCTGCACGGCCGGGCCCCCAAGGTGCCGGAGATCGCCGCCAGCCTGCGCATCCCCGAGGAGGACGTCCGGGCCTGCCTGGACGCCGGACGGGCGTACAACGCGGCCTCGCTGGAGGCCGCCCAGGAGCACGAGGGCGGGCTGGCGCTGCTCGACCGGCTCGGCTACGAGGACTCCGCGCTGGCCGAGGTCGAGCACCGGGACATGGTCCGCCACCTGCTGGTGCAGCTGCCCGAGCGGGAGCGCCGGATCGTCATGCTGCGGTTCTTCGCCAATCTGACCCAGTCGCAGATCAGCACCGAGCTGGGGATGTCCCAGATGCACGTCTCCCGGCTGCTGTCGCGGATCCTCACCAGGCTGCGGACCGGGAACTCCTGGGAGGACTGACCGCCGGCACCGTTACGGCGCGATAGCGGCCCGTCACCGCCGCGTGACATCTTGCGACGCTCGGGTTTGCCGGGGACCGTGAGCCGGTATGCAGGGTGGGAGGGGGCCGGCCGCGGGCGCGGGAACGTTCCGACGGCGGCACCCGTTGGACCGTCAGTCACGAGGGGGTGGGTGCATGTCCGGAGATGTGGGCACTGCGGAGATCCACGCTGCACCGTCCGGCGCCGCGGAGATCCCGCTCCAGCGCGCCGCGACCGCGCCGGACGCCGGGCTCGACACCCGGACGCTCTCCCGCTCCCTCTTCGGGCGCCTGGCCGCCCTCGACCCGGGCAGCGCCGAGCACACCTACGTCCGCGACACCCTGATCGAGCTCAACCTGCCGCTGGTCCGCTACGCCTCGGCGCGCTTCCGCAGCCGCAACGAGCCGATGGAGGACATCGTCCAGGTCGGCACCATCGGGCTGATCAAGGCGATCGACCGGTTCGACCCGGAGCGCGGGGTCGAGTTCCCGACCTTCGCGATGCCGACGGTGGTCGGCGAGATCAAGCGCTTCTTCCGGGACACCAGCTGGTCGGTGCGGGTGCCCCGGCGGCTCCAGGAGCTGCGGCTGGCGCTCACCAAGGCCGGCGACGAGCTCTCCCAGCGCCTCGACCGCTCCCCCACCGTGGCCGAGCTGGCCGCCTGCCTCGGCGTCAGCGAGGAGGACGTGGTGGAGGGCCTGGCGGTCGGCAACGCGTACACCGCCAGCTCGCTGGACTCCAGCCCGAGCGAGGAGGACGGCGAGGGCCCGCTGGCCGATCGGCTCGGCTACGAGGACCTCGCGCTGGAGGGCGTGGAGTACCGGGAGTCGCTCAAACCGCTGCTGGCCAAGCTGCCGCCGCGCGAGCGCCGGATCATCATGCTGCGGTTCTTCGGCAACCTGACCCAGTCCCAGATCGGCGAGGAGATCGGCATCTCGCAGATGCACGTCTCGCGGCTGCTGACCAAGACCCTCACCCAGCTCCGCGAGGGCCTGACCGCCGAGGGGTGAGCCCCGCCGGGCCCGGCGGGGTCCCGGGGCCGTCTCAGGGCGCCAGCAGGTTGGCCCGCAGGCCCGTCAGCACGGCCTCGTCCAGCCCGAGGCCGTCGGTCCAGAACGCGCCGAAGTCCGGCCAGCCCGTCTCGACCTCCGCGAAGGCCGCCTCCAGGTAGCGTCGTTCGGCCCGGAACACCGGCAGCAACAGCTCGGGCTCGTGCATCAGGCCGCCCGCCCGGAAGCCCTCCATGACCGACTCCACGACGGCGGCCGACCGCTCGTTGGTGAGCAGGTAGTCCGTGACCACCGTCTCCCGGTCCACGCCGAGCGCGGTCAGCAGCACGGCAGCCGTCCAGCCGGTGCGGTCCTTTCCCGCCGAGCAGTGGAACAGCAGCGGCGCGCCGTCCGGGTCGGCGAGCAGGCGCAGCACGTCGGCGAACCGTTCGCGCGCGATCCGGTCGGTGACGAACCATCGGTAGAGACCGGTCATCATGGCGTCGGCGCGGCCGCCGCCGAGCAGTGCGCGCTGCCTGCCCGGATCGCGGTCGGCCAGCGCCTCGCGCAGCATCGCGAAGATGTCGAAGTCCGACGCGAAAACCGGGAGCCGGTGGAGCGCCATCCCGTCGGCGATCCGGTCCGCGCCGGCCTCGCGCACCTCGTCCGGGCTGCGCAGGTCGACGATCCGCCGCAGGCCGAGCCCGGTCAGCCGCCCGAGGTCCTCGTCGGTGAGCCGGTTGAGGCCGTCGCTGCGCAGGGCGACGCCGGCCCGGAGCACCAGCCCCTCGGCCGTCCGGTAGCCGCCGAGGTCGCGGGCGTTCACGGCGCCGAACAGGCCCAGACTGCGGGCGGCCGGAATTGCGACGGTTTCGGTCTGTTCTTCGGCCACTCGGCGACCTCCATTGGATATTCAGACGGTGACGTTGTACAACCCTGAGCGATATTGCATGAACCTGCCCACCGAAACGACAGGATGTGCAAGAGTGTCATGGGCAACGCCGCCAGTGTAGGGTCCGGTTCATCCCTCGGATCCCACGATGGGTGAGCAGCGGTAACGCTAGGTTCCGGGTTTTAATTTTTAATTCATTATTTGCGCAGCCGGCACGGTTTCCGCCACAATCAGCGCCCTCATGGCCTGACCATGAACGTTGGTAACAGATTCGCTGCACTCCTGCCCATTTGGTGCCTCCTGCCACGGATGTTCCATCAGGATGGGCGGCGGGCAGCCTGCTGCCCGCGAACAGCTACAGGGCAGGTGGACGCCGGCAGCGGAGCGCCCTGCCCAGGGGAGGAAAGACAACATGGGTCGAGCGACCCGAAGAGTCGCCGCCTGCGCGGCAGCCGTCCTGCTGGCCGGAGGCCTGCAGTCGTCCCTCGCGCACGCCGCCACCACCACGCCCCGGATCGATCTGACGGTCCTGGTGCTCAGCGACGGCGGTCCGGCCACGGCCGCGATCGCCGCCGAGCTCAAGAGCCAGGGCACGCCCTACAAGCTCGTCGACCTCAACGACACCAACCGTCCGGTGATCGACGCGGCCTTCCTCAGCGACACGCTGAACGGCCAGCCGCGCGGCAAGTACCAGGGCATCGTGCTGCCCAACGACAACCCGTTCGCGGCCGGCTCCGCGGAGATGGCCGCGATCGCGACGTACGAGGCCGCGTTCGGCGTCCGCCAGGTCGACGCCTACACCTACGCCCGCCCCGACGTCGGCCTGAACTGGGCGGTCAACCCGGGCTACATGGGGACCCTGGACGGTTTCCAGGGCCAGGTCACCACGGCCGGCCTGAGCGGACCGTTCGACTACCTCAAGGGCAGCGTCCCCTTCGAGGACAACGACCCGACCGTCTCGGAGAGCTACGGCTACCTGGCCACCCCGCTGGCCACCTTCCCGGCCGGTGCGAGCTTCACCCCGCTGGTCGAGGTGCCGATCCCGAACAGCACCGCCAAGGGCTCGCTGGTCGGCGAGTACCAGCACGCCGGCCGCAAGGAACTGGTCGTCACCTTCGTCTACAACCAGTACCAGCAGCAGTACCGCCTGCTGGCCCGCGGCATAGTCGACTGGATAACCCAGGGTGTCCACCTGGGCTACGACCGCAACTACTTCGCGGCCCACGTCGACGACGTCTTCCTGTCCGACGACCGCTGGGACACCGTGCTCAAGTGCACCCCCGGCGACGTCACCTGCCCGCCCGGCACCCCGGAGACCGCCAACCCGATCCGGATGACGGTCGCCGACGCGCAGTACGCCAAGCAGTGGCAGATCGACCACAACTTCACCATGGACATGGTGTTCAACGGTGGCGGCAGCGAGGACTGGAAGTCCGACCACGAGACCACCGCCGACCCGGTGGTGGACCAGATGGTCGCCGACCAGACCAGCTACCGGTGGATCAACCACACCTACACCCACCCGTACCTGGGCTGCCTCCAGGACGTCTCGGTGGTCCCGTGGAAGTGCACCAAGACCTCCTCGGGCAGCACCGTCTGGGTCGACCAGGCCACCATCACCTCCCAGATCAAGAACAACCTCGACTGGGCGGCCGCCCGGGGCCTGCAGCTGGACAAGACCGAGCTGGTCACCGGTGAGCACTCCGGCCTGCTGACGGCGCCCCAGGAGACCAGCGACAACCCGTACCTGGCCCCCTCGCTGGCCGCCAACGGCGTCAAGTGGACCGCCAGCGACGCCTCCCGCGAGTCCGCCCAGCGGGCCGTCGGCGCCGCGCTCACCGTGCCGCGCTACCCGATGAACGTCTTCTACAACGCCGCCACGGCGAAGGAGGAGACGGACGAGTACAACTGGATCTACACCAGCGTCGCCAACGGCGGCAGCGGCGTCTGCGAGAACAACGCCAACTCCACCTGCCTGCCGGCCCCGCTGGACGTCAACACCGGCTACCAGTCGTACATCGTGCCGCTGGAGGCCCGGATCGACCTCGGCCACGTGCTGAACAACGACCCGCGGCCGCACTTCATCCACCAGTCGAACCTGTCCGAGGACCGGATCGTCTACCCGGTGCTGGAGAAGATCCTCTCCACCTACCGGTCGCTGCACGCGGACAACGCCCCGGTCGTGAACCTCGCTCAGAAGGAGATCGGCCTGGAGTTCCAGCGGCGGGCAGCCTGGAACAACGCCCTCGCCTCCGGCCAGGTCACCGCCTACCGCACCGGCGACTCCGTCTTCGTGCACGCCCCGGCCGGTGTCCAGATCCAGGCCACCATGCCGACCGGCACCGTCCAGCAGCTCGCCATCGGCACCGCCGCCTTCGGCACCGCCTACGCGGGCGAGCTCTCCGGCTGGGTCAAGCCCGGCCAGCTGCAGAGCGGGGTCCAGCTGACGCTGCCCGCCGCGGGCACCCCGGCCGCCCCGGCCGGCACCAGCCCGAGCCTGGCGGCCAAGTCCGTCGCGGCCCCGGCGCCGGCCGATACCAAGGTCGTCCCGCAGGGCACCGCGGACGCGGTCCCCGCCGGTCCGGGCGACACCGACCGCACCGACGCGCCGACCCTGGTCCCCGGCAGTGGGGCCCCGGTGGCGGGCAAGGACGCCGCTCCTGGTACGACTTCGGGTACGGCGAGCAGCACCGGCGGGAAGGCGGCCGGCCACGGCGGCGCCCCGCAGCAGAAGGGCAAGGCCTCCGGGGGGAAGGCCGAACCCGCCAGGAAGACCGCCGGCTCGCCCGGCAACCGCTAGACAGGTGAACCCGGTGGCGGCCGCAGTGCGGCGGCCGCCACCGGCACCACCCGACCGGCCCACTCGGCCGGGAGCTTGAGGCAAGAACAGGAGGGGGGAGGGAGATGCGCGTCACCCTGCTCACCGAGGGGACGTATCCGCACCAGCACGGCGGCGTGAGTGTCTGGTGCGACCAGCTCGTGCAAGGCATGCCGGACGTCGACTTCGACATCATCGCCGTCACCGGCACCGGACACGAACCGTTGGCCTGGGAACTTCCCGCCAACGTGCGGTCGGTCACCACCGCCCCGCTGTGGGGCCCGGCCTCGGAGGCGAAGGCGCCGCGCGGCAAGGAGATGCGCCGCTTCCTCAACGCCTACGAACGGTTCCTGCACTCCCTCCTGGACCCGGTCTACACCACCCACTTCGGCACCGAGCTGTACGGCTTCGCCGACCTCGCCCAGCGCGGGCTGCTCAGCCCGGCGCTGCGCAGCGAGCGCGCCCTGCGCACCCTCCAGCACGTCTGGACCCGCGACTACCTCTCGACCGCCGTCTCCCGGCCCACCATGCACGACGCCCTGAACGCCACCGACCTGCTGGAGCACGCGCTGCGTCCGCTCGCGGTCGAGCCGCCGCGTGACGGAGTGGCGCATGCGGCGAGCGGCGGACTGGCCACCCTCCCGGGGCTGATAGCCGCTCAGCAGTTCGGCGTACCGTTTCTCCTCACCGAGCACGGCATCTATCTGCGCGAGCGCTACCTCGGCTACCGCACCGGCCCCTACCGCTGGCCGGTCAAGGCGCTGCTGCTCGGCTTCTACCGGATGCTCGCCGAGGAGAGCTACCGGCGGGCCGCGCTGGTCACCCCCGGCAACCGGTACAACCGGCGCTGGGAGGAGCGCGGCGGCACCCCCTCCGCGCACATCCGCACCGTCTACAACGGCGTCGACCCGGCGGCCTTCCCGCCCGCCGGGCCGGAGCCCGAGACCCCGACGCTCAGCTGGGCCGGCCGGGTCGACCCGATCAAGGACCTCGAAACGCTGATCCGCGCGTTCGCGATCGTGCGCAAGGAGATACCCGACGCCCGGCTGCGGCTGTTCGGCGGCACCCCCAAGGGCGGCGAGGCCTACCGCGAGACGTGCGAGGCCCTGGCCGCCGAACTCGGCACCGCCGACTCGGTGGTCTTCGAGGGCCGGGTCGCGGACATCACCGACGCGTACGCGGCCGGGAACGTGGTGATGCTCTCCTCGATCAGCGAGGGCTTCCCGTTCACCCTGATCGAGGCGATGTCCTGCGGCCGCTCCACCGTCTCGACCGATGTCGGCGGTGTGCGCGAGGCGGTCGGCGACACCGGACTGGTCGTCCCGCCGCGCGAGCCCGAGCCGATGGCCGCGGCGGCGATCGAGCTGCTGCGCGACCCGGAGCGCCGGGCCCGGCTCGGCGAGCAGGCCCGGCTGCGGGTGATCGAGCAGTTCACGCTCCGCCAGAACATCGACGGCTTCCGCGGCATCTACACCGAGCTGCTGGGCACCGCCCGCTGGCTGCCCGAGGGCGTGGTCGCCGTCACCGACGGACCACCGGACCCGGACTGGGAGCAGCCGGCCGAGCAGGAGCGCAGCGAGGTGACGGCATGAGCGGCCCCCTGCGCCTCGTTCCGAACGAGGCCGACGAGACCGTCCAGCTGCGGGTCCTGCCGCTGAAGCGGCGCCGCCCGACGCTGCCGGCGCAGCGCACCGGGCCGGAGGCGGACCAGCTCGACCTCTCCCCCGACCCGCTGGACGAGCTGGCCGATCGGCTGCAGGACATCTGCGCCGACGCCGTCCACCCGTACGAGATCGCGGCCTTCCTGGAGTCCGACGGCCTCTCCGACGAACAGGCGGGCCTGCTGTACGGCCGCCCCGACGCGTTCACCGTCGCCGAGGAGCTGTTCGAACGGGTCGAGCGCCGCTACCCCGGGCCGAGCGCCGAGTTCGCCAACCCCTGGCGGGCCGACCCCTGGCGGTGCGTCGTGCGCGGCCTGGTGTTCGCCCTGCCCGGCCTCGGCTACCTGCTCGGCGCCAACCTGTTCGCCGCCGACCGGATGCGCTTCGGCCTGCCCTCGGGCATGCTCGCGCTGTCCGTGGCGACCCTGGTCAGCTGGTCGTGGAACCAGGCGCTGGCGCACCGCGCGTACGCCTGGCTCGGCCGCGGCCGGCGCCGGTCGGCCGCGGCCTGCCTGGCGATCGGGGCCCCGGTCGGCGCGCTGACCTCGGCCGCCGCCGGCTACGTGGTCGGCGGACCGCTGGGCGCGCTCTGCTTCGCCGCCGGGCAGTCCGTCTACCTGGCGGCCGCCACCGTGCTGCTGGTGCTCGGCCGGGAGAAGTTCCTGCTGCTGGCACTGGCGCCGTCGGCGGTCGGCGCGGGCGTGGTGCTCGCCGTCGACGTGCCGCAGGCCGTCCGCACCGCGGTGCTGCTGGCCTCGCTCGGCCTGGCCGTCGGGCTCGCCGCCCGGGAGCTGCTGCGCTGGCGGCGCGCCGAGGCGGAGCCCGTCCCGCTGCGGCTGCCGCTGTACAAGGAGATCCCGCACCTGCTGTTCGGACTGGCGGTCGGCACCCTCACCCTGATCGCCGGACTCGGTGTCACCGTCCACCAGGCGGTGAGCACCGGCAGCGCCCAGGGCGCCTCGGCCAGCCCGACCGGGCCGGCCATGATCGCCCTGACGCTGAGCCTGGGCCTCGCCGAGTGGCTGCTCTTCCGCTACCGGGCGATGGCGGTGGCCGCACTGCGCACCAGCCACACCCCGGTCGAGTTCGCCCGCCGCACCGGTGGCGTGCTGCTCGGCTGCCTGTTCATCTACCTCACCACCGTGGCCGCCCTCGACGCCGCCGCCACCGTGCTCTGGCCCGGCGCCCCCGCGCTGGGCGTCCCCGAGCTCGGCGCGCTGCTGCTGCTCGGCGGCTCGCTCTGGCTGGCGCTGCTGCTGAACGCCTTCGGGCTCAGCTGGAGCACCGCCCTCATCTGTCTGGCAGCCGCGGGCGCCGAGTGCGCCGGACTGCTGACCGGTGCGGACCCGACCGTCCTGCAACTGATCGGCTGCGGGGCCGCGGCCGCCGTCCTCACCGCCACCGCCGGGCCCGTGCTCGGCCGCACCACCAAGCACCGCTGAAACCGGCACCGCTGAACAGCTGAACAGCGCACCACGGAACCAGCACGACGGAACAGCACCACCCGTACCGGCCCGGCCGGGTCACCACCGTCGCACCACCCGGCCGGGCCCGTACACCACGTCCCCTGAAGACACAGGAAGCGATTCACCATGAGCAGCGTCGCCGTCACCGGAGCCGAGGGTTTCATCGGCTCCCACCTCGTCGAGACCCTGGTGGCCGACGGCCACCGGGTCCGCGCGATGGTCCAGTACAACTCGTTCTCGTCGTTCGGCTGGCTGGAGACCCTCCCGAAGGAGGTGCTGGACTCCGTCGAGATCGTCCTCGGCGACGTCCGCGACCCCGGCTCGGTCACCGGCCTGGTCAAGGGCACCGAGGCGGTCTACCACCTGGCCGCCCTGATCGCGATCCCGTACTCGTACCAGGCCCCGCACTCGTACGTCGACACCAACGTCACCGGCACCCTGAACGTCCTGGAGGCCGTGCGCCACCTGGAGATCCCGCGCCTGGTGCACACCTCGACCAGCGAGACCTACGGCACCGCGCAGACCGTGCCGATCAGCGAGGACCACCCGATCAACACCCAGTCCCCGTACGCCGCCTCCAAGGCCGGCGGGGACCGGCTGGCCGACAGCTACCACGCCAGCTTCGAGACCCCGGTCGTCACCCTGCGCCCGTTCAACACCTTCGGCCCGCGCCAGTCGATGCGCGCCGTCATCCCGACCGTGATCGCCCAGCTCGCCGCCGGCGAGACCGAGATCACCCTCGGCGACCTGCGTCCGACCCGCGACTTCATGTTCGTCAAGGACACCGCGCTGGCCTTCCGCACGGTCGGCACCGCCCCCGCGGAGACCGTGGTCGGCCGGACCTTCAACGCCGGCACCGGCGGCGAGATCTCGGTCGGCGACCTGGTCTCGCTGGTCGGCAAGCTGATGGGCGTGGACGTCACCGTCAAGGAGGACGAGCAGCGCATCCGGCCGACCAACTCCGAGGTCATGCGGCTGGTCGCGGACGCCACCCGGCTGCGCACCGCCACCGGCTGGGCCCCGGCGCACTCGCTGGAGGAGGGCCTCGAACAGACCATCGAGTTCTTCCGCGACCCGGCGAACCTGGCCCGCTACAAGACCGACATCTACAACGTCTGACCCGGCTCCGCCTTCCGTCCGCTCCCGGCACCGAAGGCCCCTTGTCGAACCGACTTCCGTGGGGGAACCACATGCACGCAGTGATCCTGGCCGGCGGTAAGGGCGTACGCCTCCGCCCGTACACCACCGCGCTTCCCAAGCCACTCGTCCCGATCGGCGACCAGCACGCGATCCTGGAGATCGTGATGCGCCAGCTCGCCGCCGCGGGCTTCCAGACCGTCACCCTGGCGATCGGCCACCTCGGCCACATCATCCGCGCCTACGTCGGCAACGGCTCCCAGTGGGGGCTGCGGGTCGGCTACGCCGTCGAGGACAGCCCGCTCGGCACCCTCGGCCCGCTGCTCAACCTGCAGGACCGGCTGCCGGACAACTTCCTGGTGATGAACGGCGACGTCCTCACCGACCTGGACTTCGCCGGGGTGCTCAAGCACCACGAGGGGTCGGGGGCCCCGCTCACCATCGCGACCTACGCCCGCCAGGTGAAGATCGACTTCGGCGTGCTGACCTCCGAGGGCGGGTCGATCACCGGCTTCCAGGAGAAGCCGAGCATCGACTACCGGGTCTCGATGGGCGTCTACGGCGTGTCCCGCGCCGCGCTCGCCCGCTACACCCCGGGCCTGCCGCTCGGCTTCGACGAGCTGGTGCTGGACCTGCTGGCCGCCCAGACGCCGCCGTCCGCCTACGAGTTCGACGGCTACTGGCTGGACATCGGCCGCCCGGACGACTACGACCGCGCCAACGCCGAGTTCGCGCTCAACCGCTCGCTGCTGCTCCCCGGCGAGCCGGCCGGCACCACCCCGGCCGCCGGCGAGGGCCTGTACGCCGTACCGAACGGGCAGGGACTGCCGATCCCCGCCGCCAGAACCGCCCCCGAGGCCGCCGACGGGCAGCCGACGGCCACCGCGGCCACGGTCCCGGCCGGCCCCGAGAACGACGGACGGGCCGCGTGAGGATCCTGCTGCTCGGCGCCGACGGCTTCCTCGGCCGGCACGCCGCCACCGCCCTGCGGGCCCTGCCCGGCGCCACCGTGCTGACCGCCGGGCGGCGGCCCGACCACGACCTGCGGCTCGACCTGGCCACCGCCCAGGCCGGTCCGCTCGGCGAGGACCTGGCCGCGCTCGCCCCCGACGCGGTGGTGAACTTCGCCGGCGCCGTCTCCGGCAGCGCCGTCACCCTCGCCGAGGTCAACGCCCGCGGTCCGGCCGTGCTCGCCGAGGCACTCGGCCAGGGCGCCCCGGCGGCCCGGCTGGTGCACATCGGCTCGGCCGGCGAGTACGGCGTCTGCGCCCCCGGCAGCTCGCTCGCCGAGGACGCCGACGCCCGCCCGGTGGGCGTCTACGGCGCCACCAAGCTGGCCGGCTCCCTCGCGGTGGCCGGCTCGCCGCTGGACGCCGTGGTGCTGCGGGTGTTCAACCCGGTCGGCCCGGGCGCCCCGGCCGGCTCGCTGCCCGGCCGGCTCGCCGCCGAGCTGCGCCGGGCCGCGCCCGAGGGCGCCGACGGAGTGGTGCGGGTCGGGGACCTCTCGGCCCACCGCGACTTCGTCGACGCCCGGGACGTCGCCCGCGCGGTCGCGCTCGCCGTCACCGCCCGGGGCCCGCTGCCCCGGGTGCTCAACCTGGCCTCCGGGCAGGCCCGGCCGGTCCGGGCGATCGCCGACGGTCTGGTCGCGGCGGCCGGCTTCGCCGGCCGGATCGACGAGAGCGGCGCCGGTTCGGAGCGCTCCGCGGCGGTCTCCTGGCAGCAGGGCGACGTGTCGGCCGCCGCCCGGACGCTCGGCTGGCACCCGGCGACCGGGCTCGACGAGACGCTGCGCGACCTCTGGCTCTCCACCGCACCGCTGGTCACCGCATGACCGGGGGCCACCACCCCGACGGCCGCCTGCTGGTGCCGCTCTACGTCCACCCCGCGGTGGACCCGGCGGCCTGGCAGGCGGTCGCCGCCGCCGACCCGAAGCTCGTCTCCGCCGTCGTGCTCAACCTCGCCGACGGTCCGGGCGAGCCCGACCACGTCTTCACCGAGGCCGCCGAGAAGCTCCGCAAGGCCGGCCTGCCGCTGCTCGGCTACGCCGACACCGACTACGGCCGGCGGCCGCACGCCGCCGTGGTGAACGACATCCTGACCTACCGTCAGCGCCACGGCATCACCGGCGTCTACCTCGACCAGGTGTCCGCCGCGCCCGGCGCGCTGCCGCACTACCGGCGCCTCGCCACCGCGGCCCGGGCCGCCGGCTGCGCCACCGTGGTGTTCGGCCACGGCGACCACCCGGACCCCGGGTACGCCGAGGTCGGCCTGGCCGACCTGCTGGTCACCTTCGAGGGCGACTGGGCGGCGTACCAGGCGCTGGCCCTGCCGCTGTGGACCGGCCGGCACGCCGCCGCCCGGTTCTGCCACCTGGTCTACGGCGTCCCCGCCGAACGGGCCGGGGACGCCGCCGCGTTGATCGCCGCACGACGGGCCGGGGTCGGCTGCGCGGTGCCGGGCGCCGGGGAGAACCCCTGGAGCACCCTGCCGCACCAGCTGACCGCCGACCGGCCGCTCGCCGAACCCGAACCCATCTGACCCGATCCGGAGTCCGTGCACCGTGACCCGCCGTATCCGGCCCGTGTGGGCCGCCCTCGCCCTCGCCACCGCCACCGCCCTGCTGGCGACGTCGTGCAGCAGCTCCGGCTCGGACGACGAGGACGACACCTCGGCCGAAGCCACCCCGGCCCCGCCCCCGGCGGCCACCGCCGCCCCCGTCCCGGGAGCTCCGACCGCGCCGGCCACCCCGGACGCGCCGAGCACCCCGGGGACGCCGGCCGCCCCCGGCACCCCGACCCCGCCCGACGGCCCGGGCTCACCGACCGCCCCGGGCCGCCCGTCGGCCCCGTCCGGCACCCCGGGCACGCCCGCGGCTCCGGGGACTCCGGGCACCCCCGGAACCCCGGGAACCCCCAACTCCCCCGGTGCGCCCGGTACTCCGGGCACACCCGGCGGCGCCGGCGGCGGCCGCTGGCAGCCCGCCCCCGGCCTCGCCTGGCAGTGGCAACTCGGCGGCAGCGTCGACCAGTCCGTGGACGTCCCCGTCTACGACATCGACGGCTTCGAGACCGACGCCTCCGTGGTCGCCGCCCTGCACGCCAAGGGCCGCAAGGTGATCTGCTACATCAACGCCGGCTCCTGGGAGGACTACCGCCCCGACTCAGCCGCCTTCGCCCAGGCCCTCCAGGGCTCGGGCAACGGCTGGAAGGGCGAGAAGTGGTTCGACATCCGCAAGATCGACCAGCTGAAGCCGCTGATGGCCGCCCGCTTCGACATGTGCCGGCAGAAGGGCTTCGACGCCGTCGAACCCGACACCATCGAGGCCTACAACCAGAACAGCGGCTTCCCGCTGACCGCGGACGACCAGCTCCGCTACAACCGGATGCTCGCGGCGCTCGCCCACGAGCGCGGCCTGGCGATCGGCCTGAAGAACGACCTGGAGCAGGTCCCGGCGCTGCTGAACGACTTCGACTTCGCCGTGAACGAGGAGTGCGCGCAGTTCGACGAGTGCGCCCGCCTCTCCCCCTTCATCCAGGCGGGCAAGGCGGTCTTCCACGTCGAGTACAAACTGGGCACCGAGAAGTTCTGCGCCCGCACCAAGGCGTTGGGCTTCAGCTCGATGCAGAAGAAGCTGGAGCTGGACGCCTGGCGGAAGCCCTGCTGACGAGGCAGGGTCCGGCAGCGGCGGGCCGTCGGACCGCCAGGCGTGCCACCCCGCACACTACTTGACGGCCAGCCAGACGACGGCGCCCAGCACCACGAGGGCGACCACGGCGATCACCGCGATCCTGCCGGTACGGCTGCCGTTGTTGCCGCCGTAGGTGTTGACGGAGCCCGGCGCCTGGGGTGCCGGGGTCTCCTCGACGAAGGCCCGGAACATCTGGGTGCTGCCGGCGGGGTCGTACTCGTTGTCAGCCATGGCAGGGACTCTAACGAATCCGCGGACCGCCCCGACACCCGGTCTCCGCGCTGCGGGCGTGCGACGGGCGTGTGAAGTCCGCCTCGTTCACGGAATGACCACCCGGCCGATCGGGTTGACTCGGACCATGACCGATTCCCGCAGCGACGCCCCCCGTTACGTGCAGCTCGGCCGCTCCGAGCTCTCGGTGTTCCCCCTCTCCCTCGGCGGCAACGTCTTCGGCTGGACCGCCGACGAGGCCGAGTCCTTCGCCGTCCTCGACGCCTACGCCGCGGCCGGCGGCAACTTCGTCGACACCGCCGACACCTACTCCTCCTGGGTGCCGGGCAACACCGGCGGCGAGTCCGAGGCCATCATCGGAAAGTGGCTGCGCAGCCGCGGCAACCGCGACTCCGTCGTCATCGCCACCAAGGTCGGCCTCCACCCCGAGGCCCGCGGGCTTGCCGCGGCCACCATCAAGGCCTCCGCCGAGGGTTCGCTGCGCCGCCTCGGCGTCGACCACATCGACCTCTACTACACCCACCAGGACGACGACACCCCGGTGGAGGAGTTCGTCACCGCCCTGGACGCGCTGGTGCGCGAGGGCAAGGTGCGCGCCGTCGCCGCCTCCAACATCGGCGCCGACCGGCTCGCCGAGGCGCTCGCCTTCGCCGAGCGCGAGGGCCTGACCGGCTACACCGCCGTCCAGCCGCACTACAACCTGGTCTCCCGCGGCACCTTCGAGGGCCCGCTGGCCGACGTCGTCGCCGCGCACGGCCTCGCCACCGTGCCGTACTACGCGCTGGCCTCCGGCTTCCTCACCGGCAAGTACCGCCCGGGCGGCGCCGAGGTGACCAGCGCCCGCGCCGAGGGCGCCGCCCGCTACCTGGACGACCCGCGCGGCCCCAAGGTGCTGGAGGCGCTCGACACCGTGGCCGCCGAACACGGCGTCGAGCCCGCCACCGTCGCCCTGGCCTGGCTCACCGCCCGGCCGACGGTCGCCGCGCCGATCGCCAGCGCCCGCACCGTCGGCCAGCTCCCGCCGCTGCTGGCCGCCGCCGCGCTGGAGCTCACCCCGGCGCAGACCACCCTGCTGGACGACGCCTCCGCCTGAGGCCGTCACCCGGAAGGGGCGCGCCGTCCACCGGTCGTGGACGGCGCGCCCCTTCGCGCGCTCCCGCGCCGTGCCCTACGGCCGGCCGAAGTGGGTCGGGTAGAAGCCGCTGCTGATCGTCGACACCCGGACCGTCTTGCCCGGCCGGGGCGCCTCGACGAACTTGCCGCCGCCCAGGTAGATCCCCACGTGGTGGATGCCCGAGGCCCGGCCGCTGTCCGACCAGAAGAGCAGGTCGCCGCGGCGCAGCTGCCCCGCCGTGATCGGAGTGGTCGCCGCGTACTGGTCGTCCGCCACCCGCGGCAGACTGATCCCCGCCTTCCGGTAGGCCTGCTGCACCAGCCCCGAGCAGTCGTAGCCGGAGGGACCGTTGCCGCCCCACACGTACGGCTTGCCCTGCTGCGCGAGCGCGTACTCGATCGCCGACTCCAGACGGCCGGCCGACCGCGTCTCGGCCGGGGCGGGCGCGGCGGTGCCGGCCGACGCCCCCGAGCCGCCGCCGGACTGGCCGGTGCGGGCCAGGTAGACGTCGTAGTGGCTGGTGTAGCGCCACTCACCGCCGTCGTTCTTGAACCAGTACTTCGAACCGTCCCAGCCCTGCCGCATCCCGCCGGAGGCCGCCGAGCCGTTGGAGACGGCCTGCTGCGCGGTGGCGGAACCGGAGCCGCCCCCCACCGCGCTCGTGTACACGCTGTAGTGGCTGGTGTAGCGCCACTCGCCGCTGCCGTTCTTGAACCAGTACTTCGAACCGTCCCAGCCCTGCTTGCCCGGCGCGGCGTGCGCGGCCCCGGCGCCCGCGGTCAGACCGACCACGCCGGCGCCGGCCAGCACCGTGGTGGCCAGGCAGGTATTTCGGACCGCCCGGTGTATTCGGCCACCGCCGGACGGCTCCGCCGCGCGGGCGGTGCGCGGCCGGGCCGCGCAGTTCGGGCAGCCGCAGCCCGTGATCGCCGGGATGCTGCCGAGGCTCTCCTCGAAGCCGATCAGCGCCGCGCCGTCCGCGTCCACGTCCGCGTCCACATCCATGTCCGCGAACGCCGGGACGGCGTCCGTGCCGGTGGCTATCCTCATGCCGGTCGTCCTTCCTTCCGCCCGGCCCGGGCGGCCGGGGACGGTACCGAGGCGGCCACTCCGGCCGGGGCGACGAAGGCGACCAGCAACTGCTCCATCAGCGCGCTCCGGGCGGCTTCGTCCAGCTCGTGCGCGGTGGCCCGCTCCAGCCGGCGCACGGCCAGCGCCGCCGCCTCGACCGCGTCGTCCACCAGCACGGTGCGCAGGCCCGCGTCCAGGTCGGCCAGCCGTCGGCGGCGCATCGACTCGGCCACCTCCGGCGCGTAGTCCAGCGCCAGCGGCTGCGCGGAGTAGACCTCCAGGCCGGCCGGCGCGACCTCGGCGGCCAGCGCCCTGGTCAGCTCGTCCGCGAACCACTGGCCGTCGCGCAGCGCGGGCCCGGGCGCCGCGTTGCTGTCGCAGGGCAGGGTGGAGGCGGTCCGGGTGAGCACCGCCTGGACCTGCTCCCGCAGGTAGCTCTCGTGGTCCTCGATCGCCAGCGTCGCGCGGGCGGTGTCCTTGACCCGCCAGACGATCAGCAGCCGTACGACGATCGGCGTCCCGGTGCGGTCGACCACCTTGACCGGCTCGCTGCGCCAGTGCCGCAGCCGGACGTCCACCCGGCGGCGGCGCAGCAACGGGTTGACCCAGACCAGGCCGGTGCGGCGGACGGTGCCCCGGTAGCGACCCCAGCGGGTGAGCACCCGGGTCTCGCCGCCCGCGTTGGCCAGCAGGCCCGCGAGCGAGAGGACGACGAGCAGTCCGGCGACGGCGACGGCGGCCACCGAACGGCCGGTCACCTCGGCCTGGCCGCTGGCCTTCGCGGCCGCCGAGCGCAGGTCGGGCAGCACGTCCCAGTACGGGACGGCGCCGTCGCGCACCAGCACCAGCAGGACGGCGGCGGTGCCGATCAGCAGTCCGAGCAGGGCGATCCAGCCGGGCAGGCCGGCGGCGGTGTGCTCGCGGAGCGCCTGGTCGGCGCGCGGCGGGCGGCGCGAGGTGGCGGTCGCCGCCGCGCCCGGGGAGGCCTCCGGCTCGTCCACTGGCGGGATCTTCGCGGTCACCGGCGGCATCGGGTCCGCCGTCTCCAGTGGATCGCGCAGGTCGACGGGTGTGCCGACAGCCGGCCCGGGGACCACCGCGATCGGGGTGGTCGCCGGGCCGCCGTCGACCGGCTGGGCGGGTCTGGGCGTCCTCGCCGCCCTGGTCAGCGGGCCGGCGCCGGAGGCGGAACGTTCCGGCAGTGGCGGGGGGAACGCCTTGGGCAGGTGGTCGGGTCGCTGCGAAGAATCGCGGGTGACGTCCATGCACGGATCCTCAGGTTCAGTGTGTCGCGCAACGGGCGGCCCGGATCTGACGGGCAGTGCCAGAGCCAGGCTAAGTTCATACGTCATCAAATGCGACATTTGAACCAGTGCGTGTCGACATTTCTTGACGAATCATCCGAAGCCGGGACTGACGCGCAGACACATGGGCGGACTGGGAGAGCGGTTCAGCGCCGCCGGGGGCCGGATCCCCGGCCCATCACCCGGCGGGTGATCAGCCCGAGGCCGGCGAGCACCAGCAGGACCCCGGCGAGCGCTCCGCGCCAGCCGTCCGACCGGTGCCGGTCGGACGCCGTCGGCGAGGACGGCTCCGGTGCGCCGACCGGGCCGGCGGTGTCGGTGGTGCCGGTCGCGGCGTCGGTGGCGGTGGTCCGGGCCGCCTGCCGCGACCCGCCCGGCGGCGGAGCGGCCGGCGCCCGGTCGGCCCGCTCCTGGTCCGAGGCGGGGGCCGGTCCGGCGGGGGCCGGGGTCGTGGAGGGGGTGGCGGTCCGGCTCGGGGACGGGGGCAGGGACGGGGTCGGACCGGAACTCGGACCGGAACTCGGGCGGGCACTCGGACTCGGGGACGCCGGGGCCGAGGAGGACCGGGCCGCGGAGCCGGGAGCCGGGGACGCGCTCCGGGTCGGGGCCGGGGTCGGGGCCGGTGCCGCGGCCGCCGGAGCGGGCGCCGCGACGACGACCGGCAGCAGCCCCGGCGGGACGACCACCGGCAGCAGCCCGAGCAGGACGGTGGCCTGCGCCGCGGCGGGCACGGGCACCGCCGGGGACGGGGTCGCCGGGCCGGACGGAACCGGCACGTACGGGGACGGCCGGGCCGGGGTGACGGCCGAAGGCTTCGGCACCACCGGGGAGGTGGCCGCCGGGGCCGGGACGGCCACCGGGGGCGCGGGTGCGGAGGGCGGCGCCGAGGGCCCGACCGCGGTCGGCACCGCTGCGGCCGTGGACGTGGCCGTCGCGGCCGTGGACGTGACCGGAGCCGCGGGCGTGCGGGTCGGCGTGGGCGTGGGTGTCGGGGCGGCCATCGGTGCAGGCGTGGCGGCGGCGCTCGCCGTCGCCGCCGACACCGTCGCCGATGGAGCCGCCGTTGTCGGTGCCGCCGTCGCCACGGGCGCCGGAACCGCCGCCTGACCCGCCGCCCGGACCCGGACCGCCACCGCGTCCGCCGCCGTGCCGTTCCCCGCCTGATCGGTCGCCGTGACGACCAGCCACTGCTCCCCGTCCGTCAGATCCCGGTTGCCCGTGCAGGTCCAGCTGCCGTCGACGGCCGCCGTCGCCCCGCAGGCGACGATCCGCGCGGCACCGCCATCGCGCTCCGGCCCCGCGGTGACGAGCACCCGCGCCCCGGGCTCGGCCTTCCCGGCCAGCCGGGGCCGGGCCGCCCGGACGGTCTCCCCGGCGGCCGGCGCGGTCAGCACCGGGCGGTCCGGCGGCACGGTGTCGACCACCAGCTCGACCGGCTGCCCGGCGGTCCGGTTCCCGGCGAGGTCGGCGGCGGCCGGGGTGAGCCGGTGCCGCCCGTCCGCGAGGTTCTCCACCGGCAGGCAGGACCAGCCGCCGTCGGCCCGGACGGCCGTGCTGCAGAGGTCGGCCTCCTGGCCGTCGGACGCCCGGTCGGTGACGACGACGGTGCTGCCCGCCTCCCCCGCGCCGGTCAGCCGGATGCCGGGGTCGTTGGTGAACCCGGGCAGGGTGAGCACCGCCGTGCCCGGCGCCGCCGTCCGCACGGTGAGCCGGACCGGATCGCCGCGCAGCACCCTGCCGGCGGCGGTGGTCAGCACCGGGGTGAGGGTGTGCGGGCCCTCGGCCAGCGCCGAGTCCGGGCGGCAGGACCAGTCGCCGCCCCGGGCCGCCCGGACCCGGCAGAGCGCGCCGTCGCCCTCGCGGACCTCGACGGTGGCGCCGGTCGCCGCCCGCGTCCCGGAGATCCGGGGGCGGGTCTCGGTGAGGGTGGCGCCGTCGGCCGGCTGGGAGATCTCCGGGCGGGCGGCCCCGACGGTCAGTCGGACCCGCTGGTCCAGGACCTGCCCGGAGTCGGCGGAGCCCTCGGCCGGCAGCACCTGGGCGGCGTCCCGGCCGATCCGCAGCCGGGCCCGGGTCTCGCCGGAGGAGGCCCCGGCGGGGACGGTCCACTCCAGGGTGGCGCTGCGTCCGCCGGGGGCGATCTCGGTCTGCACCCGCTCGACCGGGTCGAACCGGCCGTTGCGGTCGAAGTCGACCCAGCCGGCCAGGACGGCGGGCGCCTCGCCGACCGCGACGGGCACGGTGAGCCGGTAGTCGTGGCCGACCACCGCCTCCTCGGGGAAGCCGACGGCCGGGCCGGCGCCCTGGCGCTCCTCGCGGCCGGGCTGCAGCCGCGGTGGCTCCGGGGTGGTCCCGGCGGCGGTCGCGCCGGGAGCGGCGGAGAGGCCGAGCTGTGCGGAGAGGCCGGAGGGGAACACCGACCGCCGTTCGGCGGTCCAGGTGGCCGAGGCCTGTCGGGCGGCCGAGAGCGGCGGGTTCCAGCCGATCAACAGCCCGGCCGCCAGGGCTGCGGCCGCCGCCGGGAACTGTCGGTTCATCCGGCTCTCCTTCGCATCGACTGCCGAGCGGCCTGGATGGCCGGGCAGGCTGGGCACAAGATCAGACAAAACGGAATCACGATCCTGAGCCGGTCATACCGCGACACTTGCGCCCTTGGCCGCATAACACCCGATTGGCGGCCCTCCGACCGGCAGGACGGGATGTACCCGAAAGAACCGCATTTCACCCATAGGGCGGCCAACCGGGCCGAACGCCCGAACCCGGCCCCGGACCCTAACCCGGGAAACGCAGAGACCCCCGACCGTCGGCCGGGGGTCTCTCGATGGTGCGCTCAGCAGGATTCGAACCTGCAACCTCTTGATCCGTAGTCAAGTGCTCTATCCGTTGAGCTATGAGCGCAAGTTCCGGGCGGACCCGGTCTTGCGGAGTTTGGTGCGCTCAGCAGGATTCGAACCTGCAACCTCTTGATCCGTAGTCAAGTGCTCTATCCGTTGAGCTATGAGCGCTCGCCCTGGCGAACGTTCCTCCGGGGCGGTGCGGGGACAACATTACATGACCTGCGGCGCGGGGCGAAATCGATTGATCCGGGCACCTCGGACACTCCTCGACGGCCCGCCTCCGGGTGTGTCCGCAGGGCACCCCCGACGCGTCCCGGACCCCTCCGGCACGCCCTCGGAGGTGCCCGGACATGCGAAGAGCCCCGCCGACAAGATCGTCGACGGGGCTCCCGGCTGGCGGAGGCTGAGGGATTTGAACCCTCGATCAGGAATAACCCCGAAACCGCATTAGCAGTGCGGCGCCATAGACCGGACTAGGCGAAGCCTCCTCCACACGGAGCAAGCCCGCGTGCGCGGACTCGTTCCTTGTGCCTGTGATGATGCCACAACCCGGGGGCCCGGCACCAACCGCCGCCAACGTTACTAGGCGGGTCGTCCCCGCCGCAAAGAAGAATGAGATACTGCCGTCTCCGGAGAGAGCTGCCCTGAGCCGAGGAGACCTGTCGACGTGAGCAGCAGGCCGATCCGAGGCGCTGCTCGCCTCGCCGCCATACTCGACGCCCTGCCCGACGCGCTGTTGCTGGTGAACAGCAACGGCACCGTCGTCGACGCCAACAGCGCGGCCGTCCAGGCGCTGCAGGCGCCGGGCACCTCGCTGGTCGGCATGGGCGTGCTCGACCTGCTCCCGGAGTTCGACCCCAGCCGGATCCCCGGCTCGATGCGGCCCGCCGCCCGCGAGGACGAGGCGCTCGACCGCCCGGTGCGGATGACCGCCCGGCGCACCGACGGCACCACCTTCCCGGTCGAGGTCTCCGGCAACGACTTCGACGACGACGGGTCCGGCGCCGGCGCCGGCTCCGGCACCGGCTATGCGCCGCCGGTCCCCTACGACCCGTACCGCGAGGGCTCCCGCTCCTCCGACCTGCTCCTGCTGCTGGTCCGCGACCTGACCGGCCGGCTCGGCGTCGAGGCGGAGCTGCGCCGCCAGCACAAGCAGACCGAGATGATCCTGCGGGCCGCCGCCGAGGGCGTGCTCGGCGTCGACCTCGAAGGCCGCTGCGTGCTGGTCAACCCGGCCGCCGCGCACATCCTGGAGTACCGGGCCAGCGAGCTGGGCGGCCGCGAGCTGCACCCGCTGATCCAGCACTCCCGGGCCGACGGCACCCCGCTGGCGCTGGAGGAGTCCGCGCTGCTGGACACCCTGACCTCCGGCCGCAAGCACCGGGTGCGCGGCACCGTGCTGTGGCGCAAGGACGGCCGCCCGGTCACCGTCGACCTCACCACCGCCCCGGTCCGGGACGGCGACCAGTTGGTCGGCGCCGTCATGACCTTCACCGACCGCAGCCGCGAACTGGCACTGGTCGCCCGCAACGAGCACCTCACGGCCGTCCTGGAGAGCGAGCTGGGCGGTGCGCTGACCGCGCTGCACCGGCGGATCGACGCGCTCGCCGCCGATCCGGCCGGGCAGCTGTGGCCGGAGGCCAACTGGACCCTGCGCCGACTGGCCGACGAGTGCCGCCGCTACGGCAAGCTGATCGAGGGGGTGCTGGACCACCAGCGCTCCGAGGCCGGCGAGGGCGGCGGCTCCGACGGCAAGGGCACCGGTACGGACGGCAAGGGCGGGCGGAAGACCGCCGAGCAGGTGCCGGTCGCGCTGGACAAGGTGGTCCGCCGGGCCGTCGAGCACGCGGGCGAGCTGGTCGGCGCCGGCCGGGTGCGGTTCTCCGTGCACGCCGCCGCCGTCGAGGTGATCGCCGACGAGCAGCGGCTCGCCCGGGCGCTGGCCCACCTGGTCGCCGACGTCAGCGGTGTCGGCCTCGCGCTGGACGACGCCGCCCCCGAGCTCCCCTCCCCCGGACTCGCCGCCCCCGGCACGCCCGCCCTGCCGCCGGCCGGCGGCGACGTGCCGGCCGTGGTGCTCGCGGCCGCGCAGCGCGGCGAGGTCGCCCGGGTGGAGATCCGCGGCCCCGGACGCGGCGGCAGCCCCGTCCACCTGCCGATAGCCCGCGCGGTGGTCGAGCGCCACGGCGGGGTGCTCCAGCCGCACGAGCTGCCGGGACGCGCCGGCACCACGTACGTCGTCGAGCTGCCGCTGGACCCGGCCGCCGCCAAGGCCGCCGCCGAGCGCGCGTCCACCGAGGGCCGGTCGGACCGTCCGAAGGAGAGCGACAGCGCCGTCCTGCCCGACCTTCCGGGCATTCCCCAGCTGCCGAGCACGGACCCGGCCGAGGAGCCGGCCGCCGCCGAGGGCGCCGCGGACGGTCCGGGGGCCGGTCCGGCGGAGCGCTCCCGGGAGGGCGCGCCGGACGGTTCCGCCGACGCCCGGAGAACCGAGGCCCAGGCCGACCCGGCGACGGCGGGCGGTGCGCCGGACGAGGCGCCGGCCGTCGAGCAGCGGCGCGGACGCCGCGGCCGGCCGGCCGTCGAGCTGCCGCCCGCCGCCCCGGAGCAGCCGGGCCGCGACGGTGCCGACCCCACCGCCCCCGTCGGCGCCGACGCCCCGGACATCCCCGCCGACCAGTGGCCCAACGCCCCCGCCCGGATCGAACGGGCCGTCCCCGAGCAGTGGAACGGCACCGGCAACGACCCCGCGTACGGACGCCAGCGGCTGGGCGGCCCGAGCGGCCCGCAGAACGACCCCTGGGGCAAGGACGACGGCCGCTCCGGCACCGCCTACGCGGTTCCGGTCGACGGCGGACGTCCGGACGAGCGCCCCGGTGACGGGAGCGGTGGAACCGCCGGTACCGGCGAGCGCCGGGCCGCCGAGGGCGAGGGCGCCGCGCGCGTTCCGATCGCGCTCGGTCCCGGCGGCGGCGAGTCCACCCCGGCCGCCCCGGCCGGCCCCGACGGCGGCGGCGAGGCCGAGCACCGGCCGTCCCGGCGCCGCCGCGCGCTGCCCGGCGGCGAGGACTCCTCCGGCGGGTTCGCCCTGCCCGGCGTCACCGACACCCCCGTCTACCCGGGGCTGGAGCACGCCCTGCCCGCCGGTCCAGCGCCCGCCCCGCCCGAGCCCGCCGCGCCCACGCCGACCGGTCGGCGGCGCCGGCTGGCCGTCCCGCCCGGCCCGGGCGGCGAGGCCGGCGGCCCGTCCGCGCC